>NZ_CP010682.1 GCF_002407245.1 Phaeobacter piscinae
CTAGGATAGGATCGTCAGCTGATCCACATCTGCATCGATATCATGACAGGCGGCCAGCAGCCGCTCTTGCAGATGTGCGGTGACATAGTTGCCGTGAAACCGGCTTGGTGCGCGCAGGATCAGCCGACCCCCTGCCCTGCTCTCCCTGCTGAGTGCTTGTATCCATGCCGAATAGGTGGCCGGGTCTTCCTGATGCAAAACCGCCTTCGCCAGGCTCCACTCACTGCCATCGCTGATATCTGGCGCGGGTGCCGCTGTTCCTGTCATCAAAGGCACGACGTTTTTCTCAGGCGCGTCGCTGCCACGCATCCGGTGATCAAAATCGGGGCCAACTGCCGCCCAGCACCCGCGAGTGTCCGTCAGGATACACTCCAGATCAAACCCATATTCGGTGACCCGCCCGCGCGCCCCCTGCCGTTTGACCACCAGCCAGCCAAGGGCGCGTAACTTGGCCATCTCCCGCTTCACTGTGCGTTCATCGACGGACCACATCCGGGCAATCTCGCGTTGCCCGACCGCTAGTTCATTGCGTTGCCAATTATAGCGTGCAGTCATCAGGGTCATGAAACGCAGAACCAGACGCTGGGGCCCCTTCTCCAGCGAGAGGGCATAGGTCCCCAACGCAGTGAGGATATCATATTTTAACGCCGCGGCCTGTCGCCCGACGGGTTTACTGGCAAGCATGGCTGCCCTCTTGTCTCCATCCGTTCTTGGATGGCTGCCTCTGTCGTCTCATGTTTGCCATGAGATCCTGTTGATTGTGATCGGGGCCACGTGGTGCTGCTAGCAGCGATTATCAGTGAAGCCTGACCCGAACTCAACGTTTTTAAGTTGGTGTACCCGATTTGCGTCCAGAGATGCGATTCTGTCAAGAGCGCTGTTGTTTGCCTCTCGATCCCAATCCCATTTTTGACTCAAAAATTGGTATTCATGGTATTGGGTGACAACTTGGACGTCCCCTATTAGGGCAAAAATGTCCCCCTATATGCAGCGGTGCTCAATATCACGTCCCCCTATATCGGCGAAGGAAACGCCATTTATCGTCCATGCGCGGCACCCACTACCGAATCGCATGCGCCCTGAAAAACAAGGGGTTTGCCTATCTTTCATCGCAGGCGGTCCCCGCGGGGACAGGACGCTCATTCGGACAATAATAGCTTTTGCGTTTTTTGCAAATTCGGCGTAAACCGATTTTCAGGTAGGAAAAGCGTCCGCTAGATCAAAAAGGGCGCACTACAGAGATCGAGGAGCAGAGATGTTTACCCATCAAGACCTGGCAGACATGCAGGCACAATCGCTGAAAATGCAGAGTTGGATCCGACAGCAGACCTTCTCTCCCAAGATGGAAAAGACGCTGCGGCGGTTCTCCAGCTGGGAGGTGGCCGAGCTGATCTTTAAGGTGAACCAGTCCACCTTGCGCGGCCGTCTAGCAGCAGACCCCAGTCTGCCGCAGGGCCATGTCGAGGAAGACGGCCGCCAGCGCTGGTATTCGCTGGAGGAGATCAATGAGCTGCGCCGCCGCTTGAAGGTGAACCGCAAGTCGTTGATGCCCGAACGTCCCGCCGGAAAGCGGGCGCTGCGGGTGGCGATCTCCAACTTCAAAGGGGGCGCCGGCAAATCCACCGTAGCGCTGCATTTCGCCCATGCCGCCGCCTTGGACGGGTACCGTGTGCTCTGTGTTGATTTCGATCCGCAGGCCACGCTCTCCCATTCCATGGGGCTGAGTGATGTGACGGAGGATTATACTGTCTGGGGCATCATGGCGCGCGATCTGGTGCGTGAGACTGAGCGCATGAACGCCAGCACCCGTGGTGCGGAGTCCGGGGCTGCCCTGCCCGAACGCCGACTGCCGGAGGCCATCACCGGCATGGGGCTTCAGGATCTGCGGATCAGCGACTTTGTCAAACCCACCAGCTGGCCCACGATTGATGTGATCCCCAGCTGTGCCAATGCCGCCTTTGTGGAATTTGCCTCTGCCCAGTACCGGCACCTCAATCCTGAGTGGTCGTTTTTTGCTGCGGTGTCGCGCTACCTCGATCAGCTGCCGTCAGAAGATTATGACATGATGATCTTCGATTGCCCGCCCGCGATTGGCTACCAGTCAATGAATGCGGTTTTTGCGGCAGACATGCTCTATATCCCGTCGGGTCCTGGTTACTGGGAATATGACTCCACGACCTCCTTCATCGGTCAGCTCTCCGAGGCGCTGGAGGATCTCTCTGCGTTCAATGGCGTTGTCCCCGCGGGGACGTTCAGCCTGCCGAAGGTGTTTCAGGAGGTGCGCTTCCTGCTGACCCGCTATGAATCCGGTAATGATCTGCACCGGGCAATGCGCGACGCATTTGTAAAGGTGTTTGGCGACAGGATGACGGAGCACCCGATCGAGATGACCCGCGCGGTGGAGCAATCGGGACGCTTCCTGAGCTCAATCTATGAGATCGACTATCGGGATATGACGCGGGAAACCTGGCGGCGCGCGCGCGCCTCGTTTGATCAGGCTTACATGGAATTCAAGGATAATGCCCTGACCGCATGGGCCCAGTTGGAGGATGAGGCATGAGCAAACGCAGAATGTTCGACATCGATTTTCCGTCGGAGCCCCCAGTCGCAAAACCAGAGGCCCCCTCCCCTGCCGCATCGGCCCCACAACCAGCAACCGGTGCGCCGGAGACGAAATCCGCCTTCCGCTCAGGCGAGGCCCGGCGCGGGCCGATGGCTACAGCGATCAGCGAAAACGCCGATGCGTTGCGGACGCGGGCTGAGGTGGAGCAGAATATCCGCGCCGAGAATGACCGGCTGGCGCATGAGTTTGTGCGGCTCAAGACGCTTGGCCTTGTGGTCGACCGGATCCCACTGGAGCAGATTTCCACCAGCAAGCTGATCCGCGACCGCGCGGTCAATCGGGATCCTGATCTGCAAGAGTTGAAAGAGTCTATTCGCGATCTCGGCCTTTCCAATCCGATCCGGGTTGAGGAAGACGGCGATGGGTATCAGCTGGTTCAGGGGTTTCGCCGCCTGTCAGCCTATCGCGCGCTCTATGAGGAAACCGGGGATGAGCAGTTCAGGTTGATCCCGGCAGGCCTAGTTGCACGGGGAGAGACACTGCAAGGTCTCTACCGCCGGATGGTGGATGAAAACCTCGTGCGGCGGGATATCTCTTTTGCCGAGATGGCACAGTTGGCGCTGTCTTATGCGCAGGATCCTGAGACCGGTTCAGACTCTGTAGAAGAGTCTGTTGCGCTGCTTTATGCCTCGGCAGGGAGACAGAAGCGGAGCTATATTCGTCACTTCGCTGAGCTGCTGGAGTTGATTGGAGCAGAGCTGTCTTTTGCCGAAGCCATCCCGCGGGCGCTGGGGCTGGATCTGAAAAAACACCTCGTGGAAACCCCATCCGCCTTGCCTGCGCTCAAACAGCGCCTGCGCGAGCGGAGCTTCTCAAGTGCCGAGGAAGAACTGTCGCTGCTGCGCCAAGCGTTGAAGACACCGGCCTCCGACGTAACGGAAGCCACCACCAGCCAGCGGGCTGGCATGGCCAAAACGACGCTGCGCTGCACTGTCCCTGCGGGGACAGTGCGCTGTCTTGCGCGGGATGGCCGCATCGAAATGGCGATGGAGCGTGATTTCTCAGCGGTTGATCAGCGCCGCTTAGAGACTGCGATCAGTGCGTTTTTCGACGCTTTGGATGGTGAGAATAGTTAGGCCCACTTATTGGTAGAAGCTGCGCCCAGATAAGCGCGGAACAGAGGCTGTCCCAGTGGGGCAGCCTTTTTTCTTTTCAAGCCGTTAAGATATGAATACACATTAACCTTACCCGTTTCGCTGCCGATACGGGTCAATCATGTTGAGTGTCCCCACGGGGACAGAGAGGTCGCGATACGGGTGCCGCCGGACTATCACCGGTGGTGCATCGGGGGATGCGCTGTGTCGGGACTACCGGGCTGTCTATTGGGCGGTCCCGCTGCGCTGTGCAATTCGACTAAAAAGCAACCCTCTAAAACTGTTCTTGAGTTTGCGTTAAACTGTATGAATGGGGCATTAATGCGCGATAATTAAGGCACAATCCTGCCATCGTTCGCCCCGAGAACCAAACCCAAGGCAACGCCGCCACACGCGGCACGAAGGTTTGGAGTGATCGATATGGCATCAACCGATAGCGCGCAGGCAGACGTGACCCCAACGGTGGATCTGCGGGTTCCGGGTCAGGTCCGCGATGACGACGACTGGCTGGTGTCGACCTGGAACGCAGGACAATCACGGGACACCAAGTGGTCGCAGGACAATGTGCAGATCAATGCTGAGGGCGCGGTTGAGCTGCATCTGACATCTGAGAATGGCGCGGATGAGCGGACCTTCACCGGTGGGGAGATGCAATCCGAGGCCGCCCATGAGACCGGCACCTGGAGCTGGACAGCGCAGGCGCCGCAGATGCAGGACGGTACGGTTTTTGGCATGTTCCTCTATCAGGAGGACTATCGCAATGACCGTTGGCTGGAGTTCGATTTCGAATTTGTCGGCGCTAACACCCGTCAGGCGCAACTGAGCATTCATATGGAAGCAGAGGATGGCAGCCGCGTGCGTCTCGCGGACGCCCCTGCGGGGCCACTGGTTGTCGACCTTGGGTTTGACGCGGCGGCGGGGCTGCACACCTACGAGATTGAGCTGACAGGTACAGGCGCGATTTTCCGGGTGGATGGCAAGGTTCTTGCCGATCTGAGCGGTGCCGATATGCCGGGGGGGCTGTGGTATTCCGGCGCGGTCAAGAGCTTTGCGGACCTCTGGGCTGTGTCGGAAAATCAGGCGGCATGGGCTGGGACTCCAGACCCGGACGCGCCGCCCTTGGTTGCCGTGATTACCGATGTGTCCCTGCCGGGACAGGAACGGGACGGTTCGCCCAACTTCGCAACCGAGCAGGAGGGGACCGATCAGGCAGAGGATCTGTTTGGCGGCGATGGCGCCGACCTGATCCACGGCGGCGCCGGAGCGGATCAACTGGTCGGCAACAGTGGCGCAGATCATCTCTACGGGGATAAAGGCCGTGATATTCTACGCGGCAAAGGGGGCGATGATTTCCTATTTGGGGGGCGCGGCAAGGATCGTTTGGCCGGTGGCGGTGGAGAGGATGTTCTGGATGGCGGTATCGGTCGCGATCAGCTGCGGGGCGGGGGTGGTGCTGATACTTTTATCTTCAGCCAGGGCGGCCCTGCCGATCGGGTCAATGATTTCACCCTGTCCCACGGGGACGCTCTGGATCTGACCCGGTTCAACCTTGATGGCGCAGAACAACTGCGCTGGCTGGATGGGGAACGCGGCCGTGGGACACGCGACCTTTTGCAAGTCGAAGGGGAAGATGGCTGGATCAATGTTGCGGTGATTGATGACAGGGGAGAGGCGCTAACGCTGGATCTGCTTATCTCGCAGGACGCTATTCTGTTCTGATCAAGACGTAATGGACAGGTGTGTACATTGTTCTTTAGCGTTGCAAGGCATGCCAGCTCTCCCAGGGCAGGCTGTCACGTTTCAGCAGCGCTGGGAGCTGACGCAGGTCATCTGCGAAATAGGTCCGCAGCGTGGCGATGTCGCTGTCCCGGAGGGGCGGCACCACTTCGCGCATATTCTGGCTGTTGGCGCGCAGCAGAGCCGACACCGGGCCGGTGGATTTCAGCCGTGCCAGACCATCCTCAAGCCCCGCCTTGCGCAGTTGATCCCCCCCCGCACGAAGCGCGCGGCGCAGGGTCGGCAGGCGGGGGCGGTCACTCTCGTTCCGGCGTTCGTGCAACACCGGTGAGACATGGCTGTCGTCCAGCCCGGCAAAGCGATAGACCTTCTGCGCGGCGGCAACCGGGTCCGCGCTGATCTCCTCTGCCAGCATCACCAAGACACGGTCGCGGCCAAGGGCGGCTAGCCAGCGGCCTAGATGACGGCTGTAGAGACCCTGTTCCAGATAGGCCGGATTGTTTGCCAGCCCCTCATGAAAGGGGAGGGGAGGGATGTGGCCCTTGATCACCTCATGCAGGTGATTGGAATAGGCACGGGCCACCGGGTCACGCAGCAGGCAGACAATCTTGATCTCGGGATCGAAAGCGTTCAGCCGGTCGGGGCAGCGCGGGTCGTAGAAATAGGAGGGAGAGGCCTCGAACCTGACGGGCTTGTCGGCGCCATGGGTGAAATGGCTGCGATACCATTGATAGCCACGATCAAAATAGGCGCTGAAGAAATCCAGTTCCTTCGGGTCAGACACGGCGGCGTCCGGATGGGCGCCAAGGGCGGCATGGATGAAGGTGGAGGCACATTTCTGCGCGCCAATCCCAACCAAGGTTGGACCGATCCGCGAAACTCCCGCATTTGTCTGGTGGTCGCCCTGTGGCGCTGCGGGTGTGGCGGTCATGGCGGGTCTTTCCGAAGGGGCGGCAGTTGCGCTTTGGCGTCTCTTGGCCGTCAGTCTTAGCAGTTTGAGGACACCGTGCCACGGGAAATGCCCGCCGAACCATGATCCGGGCAGGTCTGCCTTCGGATCTGGTCTCGTTGCGGCGCGGCGTGTTAGACATGTTCGGGGCAGAATGGGCAGGCTAATGCAGGAACCGGCGGGGCAGGGGCGGTTGATTTCGATCATCATGGCCAATCATCAGGGCGCGCGCTACCTGCGCGCTGCGCTGGCGTCTGTGCTGGCGCAAACGCACGATGACTGGGAGTTGATCGTGGCGGATGATGGCTCCAGCGATGGATCGGTTGAAATCCTGCAAGACGCCGCTGCGCAGGACGCCCGCGTGCGGGTGCTGCTGTGGGAGACCTCAAGCGGCCCGGCCGCTGCGCGTAATCGGGCACTGGCTGCTGCGCGCGGGGCATGGGTGGCCATCTGCGATTCCGACGACATCATGCACCCGGACCGGCTGCGGCGCCTTCTGTTGGCGGCTGAGAGGCTGGGCGCCGATGCGGTGGCCGATGATATGATCCATTTTGCAACCGAGCCGATGGCGGCGCCGCGCAGCGTTTTCGGACCGGAGCCGCAGGACCTGCCGCGCCAGATCAGCCCGGCGGATATGCTGCGGGTGCCCGAGCCGGGGGAGGCTGGCGCGCAGCTGGGCTATATCAAGCCGTTGATCCGACGCGAGACGCTGGGGACGCTGCGCTATGATGAAACGCTGACGATTGGTGAGGATCAGGATCTCTATCTGCGGCTGTTGCTGCAGGGGCGACGTCTGTGGTTGCTGCCAGAGGCGCTATATCTCTATCGGCGGCATCCGCAGTCCTTGTCTCATCGCTCCAGTCGGGCTCATGTTGAGGCGTCGCTTGCGGCGTTGGAGGGTTTGAGTGATCGATTGCAGTTCGATCAACACACTGAAATAACAAGTATTTTAAACCACCGGCGGCGGGCTTTACAGCGGCGGTTGTCCTTTGAAACGCTGGCAGAGGACCTGAGGCAACGTCGGTTGGCATCTGCTGCGGCACAGTTGTTGCGGGATCCGTCTTTGGTCTCGCAATTGGCGCGGGTGGCCTTGGCCAAGGCACGCGGTCGCAAGTCCGGCCGAAAGGTTGAGGGGGCATCTGACGCATCAGCGGAGGTGGTGCATCTGATCGGACCTGATGGGGCTGACACTACGCTGATGGGGGAGGGTGCGGGCACGCGGATCGCGGTCCCGATGCCGGAGGAACATGGCAGCCACAGCGTGCTTTGGGCTGATTTGTGCCATCGCGCATCACGGGGCGCGTTGACACTGACCTATGGCGACGCTGCGGGAGTGTCGGCGGCCTGGCGGGTTCCCGCGGCGGTGCATATCCGGGCGCGCTGTCCTGTGGTGTCTGATCTCCCGCCACCCAAGGGTCAGTGTGATGGCTGACCGGCGGCCGCAGGTTTCGGTGATCATGGCCAGCCGCAATGCTGTGGGGCATCTGCCCTTGGCCATTGGGGCGGTGTTGGCGCAGACGCTGACAGATCTGGAGCTGATTATTGTCGATGACGCCTCGGAGGATGACAGCTGGGCGCTGATCTGCGCGGCAGCGGCCACCGATCCGCGGATCCGGGCGCAGCGGCGGTCACATAGTGGCGGCCCGGCCATCGCCCGCAATGATGCGCTGGCGCTGGCGCGCGGAGACTGGGTTGCTGTTTGCGACAGCGACGACAGCCAGCACCCGCGACGGCTGGAAATGATGCTAAACGCGGCGCAGGATCTGGCGGCGGATGTGGTCGCTGACGATATGATCCTGTTTTCTGAGCAGCCTATGGCGCGGGGCGCGACGATATTGGGTCAGCACGCCCCGAAAGTGGCCCGGATGCTCAATCTGAAAGATCTGGTGTTGAGTGGCGTAGATCCTGAAGGTATCAGCCATATCGGGTATCTCAAGCCCTTGATCAGGCGCCGTTTTCTGAGCGGCCTGCGTTATGATCCACGGCTACGGATTGGAGAGGATCACGACCTCTACCTGCGGCTGTTGCTGGCGGGCGCGAAGATGTGGGTGCTGCCAATGGCGGCCTATCTCTATCGTCGCCATGCGGCCTCAACCTCCTATCGCAATGTGCCGGGGGATCTGGCGGCGCAGATTGATGTGCTGGACGATCTGGCGGCGCAGGCGGGCAACGAGGATCTGGCGACATTGGCGGATATCCGTCGGCGCGCCCTGTTGCGGCGCCATGCGCAGTTGGAGCTGGCATGGGATGTGCGGGCCGGTCACCTGATGCGGGCGCTGAGGCGTGTTGTGATGCGCCCTGATCACCTGCCTTGGCTGGCATCGGTAGTGCGCAATCGGGTGGAGCTGAAAATGCAGGCTGCTGCCTCGCGCCTGTGGCGACGCCCACAGTACTGGCGCCTTGGGCGCAGCAGCAATGGAGCAGGGGATCTGACATTGCCCATTGATGCGGACGGCGCACTGGATCTCAGCACCGCTGCGGCACCGGTTTGGGCGCGGATGTGTTGTGAGGCCTCCCGCAGGCCGGTGGAGGCCGAGGCGACGGATGCGCTGAGACAATCGGCGCTCTGGATGGTGCCAACTGTCCGGGCACTGGCAGCAGAGGCATCCGATGTTGCCAATGGGACGCGGGCGCAGGGCTCGGCATGTGCTATGGCTGGATTGGCAGACCGGGAGCGGGTAGCGGTGGAAAGCAGCGGACATCAACAGCACAGCGCAGGACCAGATGACACTGACGGTTGAGCCTCATCAGGACCCCCAGCGGCAGTCCGGGCCGGTGTCGGCATCTGTGCTGCGGCGCGGGGCAGGGCGCTGGTGGCTGACGCGGGGCCATCTGCATATGGCCTATCTGATCCTTGCGGCCATGTCTGGCACCGGGGTGGTCTATCGGCTGGGGTTTCAGTCGCCGGGCTGGATGGCGCTCTATGCGCTGACGATCCTGTGGTACCTGCGCGACTGGCGGCAGAGTGCTGCGATCCTGTGGCAGGCCTGGCCGGTGCTGATGCCCTGTGTCATCGCCATGGCTTCCACCCTGTGGAGCGTCAACCCGCCGGTCACGGCCTATCGCAGTTTTCAGCTGACGATGACCACACTGATCGCTGTGCGCATTGCCTCCGCCATCCCAGCCCATCACACGATGATTGTGGTCAGCCTGACCTCTGCGATTGGGGTGGCCTTGTCCTATCTGAATTCCATCGTGACGTTTCTGTCGCCAGCGTTTCATCCCAATGGGGCGTTGAAGGGCATTTATATGCACAAAAATTCCCTCGCCAAGGCGACGGTGAATGCGGCGCATGGGCTGGTGACGCTGGGGTTCTATTGGCGGCTGTCTATATTGGGCATGCTGGCGGCGGCCCTGATGATCCCGGTGCTGGGCATGGCACAATCCGCTGGCGCTTATGTGACCTTTGCCATTCTGGCGATCTATGTGCCGGTTTTGTGGATCCGCCGTTGGGGCGGGACCGTGCGGCGGGTTGCGCTGCTGTTTTCGCTGATGGTGCTGTTTCTGGTGCCGCTCGCGATCTATATCTCAGGCATTGATGCGCTGGGGCTGCTGCTGGAGCGGTTGGGCAAGGACAGCACCCTGACCGGGCGCACGGTGATCTGGGCCTTTGGGCTGGAGGAAATCGCCAAAGCGCCGATTGGGGGCGTTGGGTTTGGGGCTTTCTGGTCGGTGCCGTCTTATGCGCGGCTTTATATTGAGGCCTATGTCGATGAGGGGCTTTACTGGTTCCACAACAGCTATATTGAGCTGATGGTCGGCAATGGCCTGTTGGGGGCGGTGACCTTCTTCGGTTTGTTGATCGCGGTCGTGATCCGCTGTTTCCGCTGGTACCTGCAGGACGGTAGCGTGACCTCCGGGTATTACCTGTTTTACGTGCTGATCAATCTGGTCGCGGCGCTGTCGGACAATGTGATTTATAACGAACATTCGATCCGGCATATGCTGATCGCCATGGCTTGGATCTATGCCGGGCGGGCGCTGGGGCGCTGGCGGGATGTACCGCCGCGGATCTGATCAGGGGCGGGTGGCGTTGCCAGTTGGGGCGATGCTGGGTGCCTCATCAAGCGGCAGGCCCATCGCCGCCTCAAGTGCCGGATCAAGCTGAGCCCTGATCCAGGCGCGGTCATCCGGTGTGATCAGGTGGCCCGGTGTTTTTGGTTTCACATCGCGATTGGACCACGACCAGCCATAATGCCCCTGCGGGACCTCCAGCCGCGTGTTACGGGGCACCGGGCTTTCAGTAGCGATACCGGAAATGATCTCGTCTGGGTTTTGGCTGATGGCCGCATGGGTGGTGTAGAGCACGCGCGCGCCGCGCTGTGGCAGGGACAGGAGTGCCTCGGCCTTGGCCCGCCGCAAGGCCAGCAGATTGGGAAAAGGCGCGCCGGTGATCGGATGCAGATCCTGATTGAGTGGCTGGCCCTTGCAGGGGCTGGTCTTTGGTAGATCGAACCATGCAGGCACGTCGACTTCGCTGCGCCATTCGGCGCGGATGAACTCCGAGAAGGCGAGATCGCGCAGCTCAGGCACGCTGTGCCAGGGCTTGCCGTACATGCTTTCGAGCCATTGGAACGGATCACGGAAGATCACCACATAGAGCACATCGGCAGGCAGCGCGATGAGGTTGGGGAACGCGTGTTTCCACATGTCATAGCGTGGGCGGGCTGCTGCGAAATTCTGCTGGATCAGTTGGTCAAGGAAATTGGTGCCGGAGCAGCGTTCGCCCAGAACCTGATAGTTCAGGACCGGTTGGCCAAGGCCGCGGCGACTGGCGATGCGGGCCTTGCGCAGGAGGGAGGTGAGCTGCATCCAGTCCTTACCCGTGATAATAGCGGTCGCGGGACCGTTTGGTCGCCCCGTAGAGCGGTTTTGCGGCGGCTTTCACCTTGGTCAGTACAATGCCGTCGGGGCTACGTCCGCCCTGTTCCAGCGCGCGCAGCGCATCGATAAAGACTGCCTGCCGGGTGGTGTTCCACTGCGCCAGAAGGATCAACAGATCCGCGTGCTGGCCGATGATCCGCGCATCCGGCACCACAGAAATCGGCGGGGTGTCGAAGATGATGATATCCCAGTGGCTGCGGGCGACTGACAGCAGCTCGGTCAGGCCGCCTTGGCTGAGCAGATCTGCCGCACTGCCGGAGACGCTGCCGGCAGGCAGGATATCAGCCTGTCCCAGCACACCCGGCAACACGGCTTCTGCCAAGTCACAGCGCCCGGACAGCACGTCAAACAAGCCCGGTTTGCTGTTGCCATCCGCCAATGGGTCCGAGAGGTAATGACGGCGCAGGTCGCCGTCGACCAGCAGCACGGATTTGCCGATCTGCGCCATATTATGCGCCATCGCAGCAGACAACGTGGATTTGCCGTCGCCGCTCTCGGCAGAGGTGAAGACAACCACTTGCGGCGGGACATCGCCCCGCGCCATCAGCAGCGTGGTGCGCAGATTGCGGATGGCCTCGCCATCGCGGGTCTGAGGGCCAAGCGCGCTGGCTTGTTCGGGGCGGATTTTCTGTGAAAACTGATCCAGCACGGCGATCACTGGCACCGATGTAAGCCCTGCGATCTGCGCTGCGGAATACAAGCGCGCGCGGGAGAGTTGCAGGACCACCACCAGCACTGTGCCGAGAAACCCGCCGAGAAAGACTGACAAAATCAGAATTTGGCCCTTGTTCGGCAGGGCGGGGCGGTCGGGGGGGAACGCGCGGGAGATCACCCGGCTGTCGGCCCGCTGCAGGCCGATTTGCATTGAGGTTTCGCGCAGCCGGTTCTGAAAATTCTCAAACAAGAGGCGGCTTGCTTCGGCGTCGCGTTCGGCCTGCACGACCTCAGTCAGCGCATCACTCTGGGTGGCGATTGTGATTTCCAGATCGGCCATGGACCGGCGGATCGCCTGCTCCTTGGCTTCTGCCTCGCGCAGGTCACGGGTGAGTTGTGCCAGAACGCTCCGCCAGCCGTCCTGCGGATTATCCGCCCGCGCCAGAATGGCACCATAGCCATTGCGCCGGGCCGCCAAACGCTGGTCCTCCACTGTCTGCAAAGTGGTGAATTCGGTCTGTCGGGCCTGTTGCTCTGCTACCTCTGCGGCCCGTTCAGCGAGGGCGCTGCGGAGCGATATCAGGCGGTTTTCCAGACCGATCAGCTGCGCCGGGCTGGTGACGTCGGCCTGCGCACGAATATCGGCGACCCGGCGCTCGTTCGCCTCCAGCTGGCTGCGCAGTTCCGTCACCCGCTCCGCCAGCCAACCTGTAGCCTGTTCGGTGACATTCAGTTTCACCGCCACCTGATTTTCGACATAGGTATCGGCAAAGGCATTGGCGATATCCGCCGCCTTGAAGGGGTTCTCGCTCAGCACCCAGATTGAAAAGATATAGGTGTCCGGGATGTTGACGACCCGCGTATTGGCCAGAAGTGTCTGGATGACTTTCTCACGGACGAAGGCAGGATCGGGGGTAAGCGTGGTATCATAGACCTGCATCCCGAGGATGCGTTTGATCATGTCCTTGAGCGCTTGCACCGGATTGAAGCCGGGATCGCGCAGCATCATGTTGAATTCCGGGTCAGAGATCAGATTGAGCCGATCAACAACCTGTCCGGCCAGCTCACGCCCGCCAAGGATATGGACTTCGGTACGGATCACCTCATCCGTGGCGGAGAGGCTGCTCACCACGCTTTCGATATCCACCACTTTCTCATCGCGGGTGTCGAGCACCAGCTGCACCTCAGCCCCATACAGAGGTGTGGCGGCGATATAGGCGCGCCAGATGCCAATGATCAGACCGATCAGCACACAGGCTGCGATTACCCAGCGTCCGCGCCAGATGATTGCAAAAATGGCACCGAGATCGAGCACCTCCTGACCGTCATCAGCGGCAAAGGACGTCTTAGGCGTGGACACGTTGGTTGACCCCATCGTTATTGGTTTGCCCACGGCCGTCCCTGCGCTGCGCGACGCCGCAGAGGTGGCAAGTAGGTGGCAGGTCCAAGTTCATTAGACTGCGCGCAAAAATCAATCTGTCGCAGCATAATCAGATCCGCTAGACAGGTCCATAACACGGAATGGAACAAACACCATGGGCAGCAGCGGGCAGAACGGCAAAGAGGGCGCCATGAGCACCAGCACTGTGTCTGCGCCGGAAGATGCGCGTATTCTGGTTGTGATCCCAACCCTGAACGAAGCAAGGGCCATTCTGCCCTGTTTTGAAAGCCTGCTGCGTGACCCACTGCTGTGCGATCCTGCACGCGCCACTTTGGTGGTGGCGGATGGCGGCAGTACCGATGGGACACAGGACATCGTTCGGCGCTACGCTGAGACCAGCCCGATCAGGATACATCTGCTGCATAATCCCGACCGGATCCAATCGGCGGGGATCAATAGCGCGGTGGCAGAGCATGGCGATGGCGTTGACCTGCTGCTGCGGTGTGATGCCCATGCGATCTACCCGGCGGATTACGCGACCGCTTTGCTTGCGGCATTTCGGTCTGCGGAGGATGCGGTGTCGGTTGTGGTCGCAATGGATTCCCAAGGGACCAGCAGCTTTGGCAGGGCGGCGGCCTGGGTGGTGGATACGCCGCTCGGGTCCGGCGGGGCAGCCCATCGTGGTGGGCGGGCCTCAGCCTATGTTGACCATGGTCATCACGCGCTGATGGATTTGACCTGGTTTCGCAAGGTGGGCGGGTATGATGCCGCCTTCAGCCACAATGAGGATGCGGAGCTGGACTGGCGATTGCGCGCTGCAGGCGGTCGGATCTGGCTGGCGGGTGATGTGCGGCTTGGCTATGTGATGCGCAGCACGCCCGCAGCCCTGTGGCGTCAATATCAGAATTACGGTGCCGGCCGCGCGGCGACGCTGATCAAGCATGGGATGCGACCACGGTTGCGGCAGATGGTGCCGGTGCTGAACCTCATTCTTTGCGCCATGGCGTTGGCGATCGCCCCTGTCTGGCCAGTCGCGCTGCTATGGCCCTTGGTCTATTTGGCAGCGGTTCTGGCGGTGACTGCGGTGGCCTGTCTTCGACTGGGGGCCATCGGGGTTTGGTCCGGGGTGGCCCTCGTGGTGATGCATATGGCCTGGGCGCTTGGGCTGTTGCGGAGGATGATTGGGTTTGGCCTTCGAACTGCCTTTGGTCGGATGCGCCGGATGCAGCGGGATGGAGGATGAGCGAATGACCAAGCGGATCTCAGTCCTGCTGTGTACATATCGGCGCCGCAGCGTTGTGGCGACGCTGGAGAGCCTGGCCGCGCTGCGCGCTCCGACGGGATACACGATTGGTATAATCGTTGCCGATAATGACGAGGCCCCCTCCTCGGAACATTGGGTGCGGGGGACGACTTCCTCCTGGCCGGTCAGTTATCTCCATGCGCCTGCGCGCAATATCTCGGTTGCGCGCAACGCATGTCTGGCGGCGGCGCGCAAACGGCAATCTGAGTGGATTGCCTTTGTCGATGACGATGAGGTGGTACCTGCCGATTGGATCGAACAGCTGATGCGCCGGGCGGCGGACACCGGTGCAGATGTGATCTCAGGCCCGGCAATCGCGCGCTACCCTGAGGATGCGCCGGATTGGATGGTGGATCAGGACTGGCACAGCAATTGGCCAGAGCTGCGCAGCCCCAAGCAGACCGGAGCAGAGCAACCGCAGACCGCCCATAGCTGCAATGCGCTGATGCGATTTGCAGGTCAGCCCTGGGAGGGGCAGGTGTTCGATCTGGATCGCGGGACAAGCGGCGGCGAAGATACAGCCTATTTCTTTGCGTTGTCGCATATGGGCGCCCGGTTTGCGGTCTGCGCTGAGGCCCCGGTTTTTGAAGAGGTGGCACCAGAGCGGTTGCGTCTGGGGTGGCTGACCAAACGGCGGTTTCGCATGGGGCAGAGCTATGCGAGCGTCGCGCCCGGATCACTGGCGCGGATACGGCTGGCAGGTGTTGCGCTGGCGAAGGTGGTCTATTGCACCGGTGCCGCGTTGCCAGCCTTGCCATCTGAAGCACGCCGCAATTTCTGGCTGTTGCGCGGATTGCTGCATCTGGGGGTGCTTGCGGGATGCCTGGCCCTGCCACAACCCAAGATCTACGGCGCCCGCGCGGATCATGATGCTGCGTCCGAGCGGGTGCAGGGCTGAGCCATGGCACGACTGGTCTGCTTTGCCTCTGATTTGACCGATGTGGCCCAGCTGCGGCGGCTGGCGTCATTTCAGGCGCTGGGGCATGAGGTGATCTCGGTCGCGTCGCGCAAGGGACCCTTGCCGGAGGTGAATTGGCAAAATATTGATCTGGGCGAAATTGGCCAGCATGGGCTGTTGCGACGCGGACGGCTGGCGCTGTCCACGGCACTGCGCGATCCACGGCTGTCACCACTGGTGCGGCAGGCCGATCTGCTGGTGGCGCGCAATGTCGATATGCTGGCGCTGGCCGCCGCCCTGCGGCTGCGCAGCGGCGCTACCGCACCCATCGCCTATGAGGTGCTGGATATCCATTCGCTGTTTGAGGGCGCGCGCCTCAAATCCCGAGTAGCTCGCTGGGGCGAGCGGCGCCTGTTGGCAGGGGCGGAGGTTCTGTGGCTGTCATCGCCCGGATTTCACACCGGGTATTTTGCGCCTGTTCAGGGCTATGCGGGCCCCTGGCATCTGGTCGAAAACAAAGTGGTTGTGCCCGACGACATGCCGCGCCCTGTGCCAACCAACCGGGTGCGCAGCGGTGAGGCGCTGCGGTTGGGCTGGATCGGTGCCATCCGCTGTCGCCCGAGTTTTGAGCTGCTGCTGCGCGTGGCAAAACAGATGGGTCCTGCAATTGAGGTGCATATTCACGGCAAGATCCACGACCATGTGCTTCCGGATTTTCACGCCCGGATCGCTGGCCTTGGCAATGTGATGTTCCACGGGGCCTATGCCTACCCCCATGGTCTCGCCGCCTGTTATGACACTTGTGATGTCGTCTGGGCGCAAGATCTCTGGCAGATGGGCGACCCCTCGCGGAGCGGCAATTCCGATTTGCTGCTGCCCAACCGGATCTATGAGGCGGGCTGGCATGGTTGCCCGGTCATCGCGGTTTCGGGGACAGAAACTGGCCGCAAGATTGAGGAGAGTGGGCAGGGCTGGACTCTGCGGACCGCGAATGCACAGGCGCTGATCGGGCTGTTACAGGATCTGACCCCGCCGAAGATTGCCGCCGTTCGCCAACGGATTGGGGAGCTGCCGGAGAAAGTGTTCCGTCAAACCCCGGCAGATGTGGTGGCGCTTTTGGCCTCGGCGGGGGTAGAGCCATGCAGCGCCGGTGCGCCGCCGTCGAAAAGCGGCGCATAAAGCGACATGAACCGCTCGCCGCCGCAGCGCAGGGACAGGGTGTCGAGCACATAGTCGCGGGGCCGGTAGTCTGGCAGAGCGGTCCAGAAACGGTCGAATTGTTCTTCGATATTGTTGATCTGAAACCGCCGCCCGCAGCGGTCGTCGAAATAGGGCACCGAACTTGGGGTCACATCACCCTGTACGAGCGCGCGCTGAGATGGATCGACCAGCTCCCCCTGATCCCAGGCAAAAACCGGCAGATTGGCCGACATAGCCTCCTGATAGGCCAACCCCTGTGTCTCATGCTCGGTGCAAAACAATAGCGCACGGCTGCGACTGACCAGGTCACGGTATTGCGCGGGGGTGTGGTTTCCGTAGTCCAGCTCCCGCCAGCTGAGGCCGCGGGTGCTTAGAATATCGCGCAATGGCTGGATCAGGTCGGTTTCACGAGCCGTTTTCCGGTGCCAGCGCACCTTGTTGTAAAACAGCACATCAATGGATTTGGTCGCGCCGGACATATCGGGCCAGGCATCTGTATCGATCCCGACGAACATCGGCGCAAACTGGGCGCGGGTCTCTATCGGATTGAGCTGGATGGGCCAGCTTGATGGATAGGTCACCACCTTCAGGTTCAGCTGGCTGCGAATCGCGGCAAGCTCCTTTGGGTCGGGAACACGCCCGGGGCCGTAAATAGCGGGGTTTTGTAGTCCAAATCGAGCCAGTGGCGGCAGGTAGCCGCTCAACCCTATCGGGTGATCCGGGTGCCTGCGCGCAAAGCCAAAGTCATTTATGACCACGTCGTGGCCCAGCATTTGCAAGCTTTTGACGAGGTTCGTGAAGGCAACATAAAACCCTGTGCGGGGCTGCGCGCCCTTCATCAGGCGATAACCATAGCGCAGACGTTCGCGCAGCTGCGACAGGTTCTGCCCGCCCGGAAAATCATAGGCCTTGAGGTCATAGCCATCAAAAAACAAAGGAATTTTCACGATGGCGGGTCCTGCGTTCTAACCGAGAGTAAAGCGCAATCAAACTAGCAGCGGTCTCAGGCGACGTCGATGGTTTATGCGCGCGGCGAGGGGGCCGCTGCTTCTGAGAGATCGTTAAAATGCGCGGCGTATTGTCTTGGGCTTTCTTCTGGCGGCGGGACGCTTTGTTAACGGCTTGGCGACAGGCTGCTGCGATGTATTGGAAGGTGGAGTAAACGATGTTGCTAAGAAAACTAACAACCGCGGCTGTTCTGGCTCTGGCGGTCCCGACGCTTGGACTGGCTGAGCAGGGTGTCTCTTCGACCGAGGTGCGCTTTGCGCAGGTTGCCGCGCTTGATGGGCCGGCTGCAGCACTGGGCCAGGGAATGCAGCTGGGGCTGAAGGCGGCTTTTGCCGAAGCAAATGCCGCAGGCGGTATCCACGGGCGCAGCATCGTTTTGGAGAGCATGGACGACAGCTACGAACCGGACAAATCTGTGGCGCTGGTCAAACAGGTGATTGAGGGTGATCAGCATATCGGCCTGATTGGCGCTGTCGGCACGCCGACCGCTTCGGCGACACAGCCGATTGCGACCGAGGCGGGACTGCCCTTCATCGGACCCTTCACTGGTGCTGGGTTCCTACGCGATGCCAGCCATGGAAATATCCTCAATGTGCGGGCCACATATGCGGCGGAAACCGAGGCTTGGATTGCCCATCTTGTTGATGAGCGGAACATGAAATCAATCGCGCTCCTGTATCAGGATGATGGGTTTGGCCGTGTTGGTCTGGCGGGTGTGACCGCCGCCCTGGAAAAGCGCGGCATGGCGCTGGTGGCCGAGGGGACCTATACGCGCAACACCACCGCCGTGAAAAAGGCGCTGCTGACCATTCGTAAGGCGAAACCCGATGCGGTGGTGATGGTCGGAGCCTACAAACCGGTTGCTGAGTTCATCAAGCTGTCACGCAAGCTGAAGTTCAACCCGACCTTTGTGAACATTTCTTTCGTCGGTTCCGATGCTTTGGCAAAGGAATTGGGGGACGCGGGCGAGGGTGTCATCATCAGCCAGGTCGTGCCGTTCCCATGGGATCAGTCGCTGCCTGTTGTGGCGCAATACCAGGCAGCGCTGAAAACGGTCGATGCTGACGCAGAGCCGGGGTTTGTGACGCTGGAGGGGTATCTGACCGGCCGTCTGGCGATCCGTGCTTTGGAGGACGCCGGGGCGGATCTGACCCGTGGCAGTTATCTCGCAGCCATGGCGGGACTGCGCGATGTGGATTTTGGCGGTGTTACCATGCGCTTTGGCCCGGATGACAATCAGGGCATGGACGATGTGTTCCTGACCCATATCACCAAAGAGGGTGGGTTTCAGCCCGTCGTCGCGGGTGGTGAATCCTAACGCAGCAATTGGTCGAGGCACACTTGGTGTCTCGACTGCCCGGCACCTGTCCGATTTCTCGGACAGAGCCTAGTAGTTTTAATGACTTACGGAATTAATCATGACAACGCAGACACGTAAACGCGCGACACGACGGTGGAACCCGTTGTCTAGTATTCGCGCCAAGATGTTTCTTATCCTGCTGGCTATGGCAGGCACTTCGGCAGCGATTGGATATGCCGTGACACAAGCGTTTGAGCACGTGTCTGCGGATGTTCATGTCCTGACCGAGGACAAGCTGCCGGAACTGGAACTTAGCGGTCAGATGACCGCAGCTGCTGCCCGGACAAAAGACGCAATGGTCGCGGTTATGCTGGCGGACACGCCGGGCGCGCTTGACTTCGCAAAAAGCGATGTTACCGCAGCGGTTCGGGCGCTGGATGGCGTGGTGGAGCAGCTGCCGCAGGTGCTGCGCGATGAATTCAAACCCGATGTGGTCATGGTTGAAGAGGCGCTGGAAGCCTCGATTACGGCGCGCACCGTCGCGTTCAAGAATGCCGCAGCGGTGATCGCTATGATGGAACAGCTTCAGGGCCTAAGCAGCGCCATGCAGGTCACGCTCGCTGAGATGGCGGATGACGCCTATTCGAACCTCTCAAAAGGCGGCGAACAGACGATGTCGGCGGTTGACGCAACATTGGTTGATCTGGTCGAAGTCAAATTCGCCACTCTGCAATCCCTGTTGCAGGCACGGGCAGAGATCAACCTGATCTCCGGGATTGCTCTGGCGATTGGCGAAACCGAGGATCGCGCGATGCAGTCGATCCTGACGGATTTGGCAAAGGCATCGGATGGGCGCCTGAACGATGTCATTGATACGCTGGAGGTGGAGGCGCCCGGTGTGGTGCCGATCTTTGCCATTCGGGATGCCGCCGCTGTATTGCAGAAGGCGGTGTCGCGTGGACGTCTTCAGTCCAATGCCCTCCGCCAGGAGGTGCTGAGCGCGCGCCTGTCCAGTGATACGGAATTGTCGACGGCGGTTGATGATATGGTGTTTGAGGTGACATTGGCAGCTGAAGATGCCAGCGACGACAGCAAGAAGGCTATTCAGGGGTTGCTGACCAATGAAGTTGGCTTCCTCAATACTCTGCTGGAGATCAACACTTGGATCAGTAATTTTCAGGTCGCCGCACTGGATGTGGTGACTGCGCGGAGCATCGCGCAGACCCGGGCGGCAGCGGAACCCATGGAACAAGCGGCGGCGGCTCTGGCCGAGTATAGAACGTTTGACAATGGGCGGCTTGCAACCCAGCTCGACGAGATCATCACGATGGCGGAGCCGGATCAGGGGTTGGCGATTTTCCGTATTGCGTCGCTCACGGCGGATGCGGATGCCACCAAGGAGGCCAATGCAACCGCGAATGCAGTCTTGCAAATTGCGAGCCGTGCGTCCCTTTTGGGGTCAGGCAGCCGGGGCGAGATTGCTTATATGGCGGCGGATATTGCGACCACGGTCGATGAGGCCCGCGCCAATATCGAACGTTTGCTGATAATGGTCGCAGGTTTGTTGGTGATGGCATTGCTGCTGACCCATTGGCTGGTTCAACGCCCCCTGAATGCGATCAGCCGAACCACTGAACGGCTCGCCGATGGTGATCTGAGCCCGATCAATGGATTTGATCGTACCAGTGATGAAATCTTCCGGATTGCACAGGCTCTCACGGTGTTTCGCGATGGTCTGGTTGAAAAAGAGGCGCTGTCCAAAGCCACAGAAGAGGAGCGGGCCGCTCACCAAGCCCAGCAGACCGCTGCCGTCACGGCTATCGGCAACGGTCTGGCGCGGCTGGCGCAGGGCGATCTCTCTGCCCGGATCACCGAAGAGCTGACAGAAGGCTATGCGCAGCTGCAGACGGATTTCAACCTGACGGTCGAAACACTGAGCAGCACTGTGGTGGATATGGTGGATGTGGCTTCGTCCATACGCAACGGTGCGGATGAGATCAGCCAGGCTTCTGACGATCTGTCGCGGCGCACGGAAAGCCAGGCTGCAACGTTGGAAGAAACCGCCGCCGCCTTGGATGAGTTGACCGCCAGCGTGAAATCTGCGGCCGATGGTGCGCGCTCTGTTGAGGCGACCACCCAAGATGCAAAGAGCGAAGCCGTAAAGAACGGCAGCGTCGTCAACAGCGCGGTTTCTGCCATGACAGATATCGAGGAGAGCTCCAAACATATCGCGCAGATCATCGGCGTGATTGACGATATCGCGTTCCAGACCAATCTTCTGGCGCTGAACGCGGGGGTTGAGGCGGCACGTGCCGGCGATGCCGGTCGCGGCTTTGCGGTTGTGGCCTCCGAAGTGCGGGGGCTGTCGCAACGCACCTCCGAGGCGGCGATGGAGATCAAGACGCTGATCAGCGAAAGCTCGAAAAAGGTCGATTATGGTGTCGAATTGGTGGGCAAGGCAGGCACTGCGCTGAGTGATATCGTGTTCCAGGTCGGGCAAATTTCGCAGCAGGTCTCTGAGATTGCCGATGGTGCTGCCTCACAGTCCACCGGTCTGCATGAGATCAATATCGGTATGTCGCAGCTGGATCAGGTGACCCAGCAGAACGCAGCGATGGTTGAGGAATCCACAGCGGCCAGCCATATGCTGCGCGGCGATGCAACCAAGCTGGCGGAACTGGTGTCAAACTTCACCGTGGCAGATGGCAATGCTTCGGCTGCTGCTGTGGAGACTCAGCAGGATGGATGGGATGAGGATCCCGACGCCTGGCAGATGACCGGGTGACGATCTTGATCGTCAGCCTGTTCGGTCTTTTGACACCCGCAGCGGCTGATATCGCTGCGGGTGTTTGCTGTTGAACGGAGGCGGTCCACATCATAACAGCGCAGCGTGGGAGAGGGCCACATAGGCTGTGACGCCTACTATCATGGTCCAGATGACGTTGTTTGTTAGTGCGGCAGTTCCCAGAGCAATGGCCGCCGCGATCCAAGTCTGGGGCGGTTGGTTTGCCAAGGACGTCGCAACCAGCGAGATCACGATCAGACCCGGCAGGCGGCCCAGCAAGGGGGCAAAGCGGGATTGCTGCACCCGATTGCCTGCGACCAGCCCAAGAACCCGGATCCCGAACGCCATCGCTGCGAGGCTCAGGATCAATCCCCATTCATTCAATGTCATTGCGCGGGTACCTTTCTGCGTGGATTAAGGACAAGGACTGAAACGCCGGTCAGCGTACCGAGTAAAATGGCGTAGGCCGTTGGCATCTGTGCGGTGACCAAGGCGAAACTTGCAACGAAGCTTGTTGTCCAAGGCGCGAGATCGCCGGTGCCTTTCCACAGACCTCGGGCCATCGCGATGAAGGCAGCCGTAAAGGCAAAGCCGAGACCAAAGCGCTCCAAATCGCCGAAACTTGACCCGACCAGCGCGCCGAGGGCCGTTGATAGGGTCCAGACCGAAATCATCACGCAGCCGGATCCGATCAGGAAACCGGCGCCGATCTGGGGATCTTTGGCCCTTTCCGTCATTGTCAGCGCCCAGTTTTCATCACCAGTCATGTGGATCGTCAGCAGCTTTGTCCAGAGTGGCAGCCCGTGCAAAAGCGGTATCAGCGAGGCCACGATCCCGATGTAGCGCAGGTTCAGTGCGGCACCGGCCAGCACCGCGCCGAAAAGAGCCGAGCCGCTGGAGAATTGTTCAACCGCAACAATCTGCGAGGAACCGGCATGCACCAGACCACTCATCGTGACGATCCCCCACCACGGAAAACCGATCTGGGCTGCCAAAACGCCAAAGGCAAAGCCATAAAGCGCTGCGCCCAGTGCCAAGGGCAGGATTGCCAGCGCGCCTTGGGCCAGTGCTGCGGTCGGTATGTGCGGTGTGTGATGTGTCATCACATTGTTTTATCAGCGGTGCGTGATGTTCCCTATCGCCCATTTTTGTGAATAGTGATCATGTCTGATCACATTGGCGGGAAATATGATGCAGGAAAGTCAGGTAGATGCCGCGGACCGTATGCTGTTGACGCAGCTGCAGCGGGACGCGCGCACAACGGTGCAGCAGATGGCGGAGAAAAGCGGTCTGTCCACCGCCTCAGTGCAGCGCCGCCTGCGGCGGTTGCGCGAAGCAGGTGTTCTGCAAAAGGAAGTTGCGCTGGTTGATCAGAAAAAGGTGGGGTTAGGCGTTACCGCGATTGTTTCGGTGGAGCTGGAACGGGACCGGCTTGAGCAGATTGACGCGTTTAAGCGAAAGGCGCGGATTGATCCGCAGGTACTGCATTTTTATTGCATCGCGGGTGACGCAGATTTTGTGATGGTTGTGGTGGCCCCGGACATTGCGGGCTACGAATCTTTTACCCACCGGTTTTTCTTTGCCGACAGCAATGTGCGCAAATTCCGCACCTCAATTGTGGTGTCGACTGAGAAAAGCACACAGGAGTTGCCGTTGGATATCTAGGGTCCAGACCCCAGCGCCATCACGTGCGAGGGTGCAGATCGTCAACTACGACTGGGTGCCGGTGGTGCGGCCCATGGCCATAGGCCGCCAGATGTGGGTGGTCGGCGGGCAGGTCGGGGTGATCATGCGTCGCCGCCTCAGTCTGATGGGCGAGACCGGCATCGCCGCGCCAGAGCCGTGCGGCCAGCAGCAACCCGCCGCCAGCAAGGATTCCCAGCAGCAGGAACGTGGCATCGAACCCGGCGCGCGCGCCAATCTGCCCGGCGAGCGGGTAGGTCAGCAGCCAACAGGCGTGGCTAAGCGCAAATTGGGCCGCGAACAGGGCGGGGCGATCTTCGGGCAGGGCGGACCGGCGCAGCAGTCGGCCGGTTGGGGTCTGGGCCAGGCTGAAACCAAAGCCGAGCAGGGCCCAAAGCGCCACAAGAAGGCTGAAGCTGTCGGCCCATGGGCCGATCCACAGACCAATGGTCAACAGCGCGCCGCCTGCCAGCATCGGAGGGCGATCCGGCATATGGTCCAGCACCCGCGGCAGCAGCAGGGCGGCCACCATCGAGCCGCCGCCAAAGGCCGCCAGCGCGATGGCAACTTGGGGTTCATTGAGAGCAAAGTGACCTTTTACCAGCACGACAGTGTTGACGATGACCATCGCGGAGGCCGCTGCGACCACCAGGTTCAATGCCAATAGACCGCGCAGTCTTGGGGTGGCGAAATAGAGCTGGATACCGCGTGTTGTCCGGGTCCAGATGCTGCGTGGTGCGCTGGGTTGCGGCGACGGGATCGGTACGGAGACCACCAGAAGCGCGGAGGCAAGAAACCCGATCACGGTTCCGGCAAACAGCACCTGGAAACTGACGATGGTGAGAAGCGCTGCTGCAAGCATTGGCGACAGCAGGCTTTCCAGATCATAGGCCAGCCGCGACAGCGAGAGCGCCCTGGTATATTCGGCTTCGTCAGGCAGCACATCTGGAATGGTGGCTTGAAAGGTCGGCGTGAACCCGGCCGAGGCCGCCTGCATGAGAAAGATCAGGCTGTAAATTTGCCAGATCTCGGTGACGAAGGGCAGAGCGAGCGCAACAGCCGCGCGGATGAGATCAAGCATGACCAACATGACGCGCCGCGGCAGCTGGTATGCGAGGGCGGAGGCGATAGGCGCCAACCCGACATAGGCCAGCATCTTGATCGCAAGGGCTGTGCCAAGGACGACGCCTGCCTGCTCTCCCGCAATCTGCCAGGCCAGCAGGCCAAGCGCGACTGTTGCCAGCCCGGTTCCCAGCAGCGCGATGATCTGGGCCGCGAGAAGATGGCGGTAGGTTCGATTTGCGAGAACAGAGAGCATGCCGACCCAAGGTGCGTTATTGTCAGGATATGAGTCGGTTTGCCTATCTAGCCCGCTCGTCGCTGACCCTAGCTGCCCGCCGGTGCAGAGGCAATCGCGGCACTGATGCGGGCCTGAGATTGCAGCCAGCCAACAAGTGTTCGGACCTCCGGGCGGTGGCTGTTGCGATCAGATGGCAGGACCAGATGGTGACCATGTTGGGTCGAAAGTTCCGTGAGGCTGGCGCGCAGCAGCGTGCCACGCTCCAGATAGGGGCGGGCAAACACATCAGCGACCAGTGCAACCCCCAGACCCCGATCTGCAAGTTCAAGGGCGATCAGCGACTGATCGACCTTGTAGGCGGGTTCGGGAATTGCGGCCTCCGGGGTGTGGCGCGCAAAGAAATGGCGCCAAGTGTCGACGACACCGGTCATTTCGATCAGCGGTAGCTTGTGCAAATCGGGATAGGGTGCGCTGCCAAGCAGGCTGGGCGCGGCAACCGCGATCACCTTGTTCTGCATCAAGGGTAGGACGCCTCCATCGCGCCAGCTGCCATCACCATAACGAATGTCGATATCGATGGCTTCCCCTTGGGACAATTCGCTCCACGAGGAGGACAGCACCCGCAGCCGACTGTCAGGGTAACGTGTTTTGTAGTCCTCAAGCAGAGGCATCAGCCACAGAAGGTTCAGCGAGGTCAGACAGCGGAGCGTCACCTCCTGCTGGATCCCGTTGCCAAAGAGATTCCAGGTGGTAGCGTCGATATCCGCAAATGCTTTGGCCACGATTGGCAGATAGGCATGTCCCAGACGGGTCAGGTTGAGCAGTTTATGGTCGCGGTGAAACAGCTTGTGCCCCAACTGCGCCTCCAGCCCGCGCACCTGATAGCTGACCGCAGAGGGGGTGAGGCCCAGCTCCTCCGCAGCCTGTGTGAAACTGCCGTGGCGGGCGCTGGCATCAAAGGCGCGAAGCCAGGTCATCGGGGGGAGATCGCGATACATGCGGCCAGAATACCTTTGCTGCGAATTTTTTTAAGGTGCTGACGAATTATTTTTCGTTTCTGAATTTGTCACGTGCTTTGTAACGATCTGACGGCAGGAGATATGCGGGCGATCAGACAAGTGACGGGATTTGATTACATTATTGTTGGTGCGGGATCTGCGGGGTGTGTGCTGGCGGATCGGCTGAGCCGATCCGGGCGGCATAAGGTGCTGATCCTGGAGGCCGGTGGGCGCGGACGTTCCCCCTGGATCGCCCTGCCGCTGGGGTATGGCAAGACGTTCTTCGATCCGGCGGTGAACTGGAAATATGAGAGCGAGCGCGAGGAAGCGCTGGCCGGGCGCGCGGTGTATTGGCCGCGTGGCAAGGGGGTTGGCGGCTCCGGTGCGATCAATGCGCTGGTCTATGCGCGGGGAGTGCCCCAGGATTTTGACGATTGGGAGGCCGCTGGCGCCACAGGCTGGGGCTGGACGTCCGTCCAGCAGAGCTACGAGGCGATGGAAACCCTGGTAGCGCCGGATGGGCAACGTCACGGAACCGGCCCGCTGCATGTGCAGGATGTGTCCGATCAGATCCACCCGGCGAACCGGCATTTCTTTGCGGCGGCGGCTGAACTGGGCCTGCCCAGCACCGATAATATCAATGATGCAAGCGGTGAAGGCGCGACGACCTATCGGATCAATACCAGTGGCGGGCGGCGCATGCATTCCGCGCGGGCGTTTCTGGCCCCCGCGTTGAAGCGCAAAAACGTCACCTTGATGA
Source organism: Phaeobacter piscinae (assembly GCF_002407245.1). Taxonomy (NCBI): domain Bacteria; kingdom Pseudomonadati; phylum Pseudomonadota; class Alphaproteobacteria; order Rhodobacterales; family Roseobacteraceae; genus Phaeobacter; species Phaeobacter piscinae. Next base: position 26,558 of record NZ_CP010682.1, read on the forward strand.
CTGACGCTCTGGTAGAACGGATCACCTTTGACGGGCGCCGCGCTGTTTCGGTGCAAGTGCGCCGGCGGGGGAGGTCCATGTCGATAGCGGCGGGACGGGAGATTATTCTCTCTGCCGGTGCGGTTGCCTCGCCCGGGCTGTTGCAGAGATCCGGCATTGGCCCTGCAGAGTTGTTGCGTCGGCATGGAATTGAGATCGTTGATGACCAGCCGCAGGTCGGTGGCAATCTGCAGGACCATCTGGGGATCAACTACTATTTCCGCGCCACTGAGCCAACATTGAACAATGTCCTGTCACCGCTGACGGGCAAGATCCGCGCGGCGCTGCACTATGCCCTGTGGCGACGTGGGCCGCTGGCGCTGTCGGTGAACCAATGTGGCGGCTATTTCCGCAGTGGGCAATCGCTGACGCGGCCTGATCAGCAACTCTACTTCAACCCGGTGACCTATACGACGACACCGGAGGGCAGGCGCGAGGTGATCCGTCCCGATCCCTTTGCCGGGTTTATTCTCGGCTTCCAGCCAAGCCGTCCCACAAGCCGAGGGCGGATCGATATTTGTAGCGCTGATATTTCCGCAGCACCGCTGATCCGGCCCAATTCGCTCGCAACCGAGGAAGATCGCGCGCAGGTCATTGCCGGTGGGCGGCTCTGTCAACGGCTGGCCACGACCGCGGCGCTGGACGGGCTGATCGAGGCGGCGATGGGGGCGGATCTGCGACAGATGAAGGATGCGGATATCCTGGCTGATTTCCGCGAACGCTGTGGCACGGTGTTTCATCCCATCGGCACCTGCCGCATGGGCACAGATGCCGGCACAAGCGTTGTCTGTCCGAAGCTGAAACTACATGGGTTCGATGGTGTTCGGGTGGTGGACGCCTCGGTCTTTCCCAATATCACATCGGGCAATACCAATGCCCCAACCATGATGCTGGCCCATCGGGCCGCTGAACTTATTCTGGAGGCCGCATGAGCACGCCCTATTCAGCATCTGGCGCCGTCCCCGTTGGGGTCGATCGTGGCAAAGACGACTACGGCCCCCGGATACATCGTATTGAAACCTTCTGCAGCCCCCTTGTCGGCTTTGTCCGAGTGACATCTGAGAACGGGCAGCAGGGCTGGGGGCAGGTTTCGACCTACAACAGCGATCTGACCTGTGAGATCCTCCATCGGCAAGTGGCGCCCTGGGCTTTGGGCCGGGGTATGGATGCGATGGAAGCGGTGATCGCGGAGATCCCGCTGCGAGAGCACAAATATCCCGGCACTTATTTGCGGCGCGCAATGGCGGGGCTTGATACCGCGGTTTGGGATTGGCGGGGCCGGGTGGCGGAGAAGCCTGTTGCGGAATTGCTGGGTGGATCAGCTGGTCCAATCCGTGCTTATGCGTCGTCGATGCGTCGCGACATCACGCCTGAAGATGAGGCGGAGCGGCTGAAAGCGCTACGCGATGATCTCGGGTTTGATGCCTTCAAGGTGCGGGTTGGCGCCGAATGCGGCGAAGACCGCGACGAATGGCCGGGGCGGACAGAGGCAATTATTCCCCAGATCCGCGCCGCACTGGGGGACGGGGTGGCGCTCTTGGTTGATGGCAACTCCGGGTTCTCGCCCAACCGCGCGATTGAGGTGGGGCAGCTGCTGCAGGATCACGGATATGAGCATTTTGAGGAACCCTGCCCCTATTGGATGCTGGAGCAGACCGCAGAGGTGACCCGTGCGCTGGATTTAGATGTGGCAGGCGGTGAGCAGGATTGGGATTTGCAGACCTGGCACCGCATGATCGAGATACGCGCGGTCGATATCATTCAGCCTGATATTCTCTATCTCGGGGGGATGACGCGGAGCATGGAGGTGGCCCGGCTTGGCGCTGCCGCCGGGCTTCCCTGCACGCCTCATTGCGCAAACCTGTCGATGGTGACGCTGTTCACGATGCATATGCTGCGCGCCGTTGATCTGCCCGGGCGTTATCTGGAGTTTTCAATTGAGGGCGCGGAGTATTACCCCTGGCAGCGCGATCTCTTTGTCACCGACCCGTTTGTGATCAGTGATGGGCAGGCCGTGGTCCGCGATGTGCCCGGATGGGGTGTCGAGATCAATCCTGAGTGGCTGGCCACGTCGAAATACACCTGTAGTGAGGATACCCCATGAGCGTTGATCAGTTGAGTGCAGCCTATTTCGAGACCGGAACGCTGCCCGATCTGCCGCGTGATCACTTCATTGATGGGCGCGCTGTTGCACCCGGGGTCGGCGGGCGGATGGAGAGTTTTGACCCCGGGCGGGGTATGGCCTTTGCTGATTTTGCTGCGGGCGATGCGGCGGATGTTGATCATGCGGTCACCAGCGCCGTAGCCGGGTTTGAGGTCTGGAGTGCCACACCGCCTGCGCAGCGATGCGCCATCCTGAACGAAGCGGCCCGGCTGATGCGGCAGGAGGCGGAGCGTTTTGCCGGTGTTGAATGCGTCGATAGCGGCAAGACCCTGGCAGAGGCACGTGGTGATATCGCGGGGTCTGCCCGGCTGCTGGAGTATTACGCCGGCGCTGCGGACAAATTGGACGGGCGCAGCGTGAACCTTGGCAATGACAATGCTGCGTTCACCCTGCGCGAACCGGTGGGTGTGACCGCCCATATCGTGCCATGGAACTATCCGACCTCAACCTTGGTTCGTGGTATTGCGCCGGCGCTGGCGGCGGGGTGTTCCGCGGTTGTTAAACCGGCGGAGACAACGCCGTTCACGGCCCTGATGATTGCCGATCTGCTGATCCGCGCGGGGCTGCCTGCGGGCGTGGTCAATGTGGTGACGGGCACCGGAATTGCTGCAGGCGCGCCACTGGTTCGGGATCCGCGTGTGCGGCATGTTACCTTCACTGGATCGGTGGCCACCGGCGTTGGCGTGATGCAGAGCGTCGCCCCCAATGTGACCGGGCTGACATTGGAGCTGGGAGGTAAGTCCCCTCTTGTTGCCTTTGGTGACGCGGATGTGGATGCCGTGGTTGAGGGCGCGCTCTGGGCAATTTTCTCAAACGCGGGGCAGATCTGTTCCGCTGGGTCGCGGTTGGTGATCCAGCGCAGTCTTCATGCCGAGGTGCGTGACAAACTGGTGGCGCGGGCGCAGATGTTGCGGATGGGCCATGGGTTGCGCGGGCCGGATATCGGTGCGGTAAACTCCGCCCGGCATTTGGCGCAGATAGCCGATCATGTCAGCCGCGCCCGGGCCCGCGGTGTCGAGATTGTCACCGGTGGTAAGGTTCTCTCCGATGTTGAGAGTGGCGCGGGCTGGTTTTATGCGCCGACCATCCTGGATAACCTTGCGGTCACTGATGATGCCGTCCTGCAGGAGATTTTTGGCCCTGTGTTGGCAATTCAGGTTTTTGACGACGAGGCTGAAGCGCTGGCATTGGCCAATGGCACCGAATTTGCGCTGGCGGCGGGTATCTATACCAAGGATATCGCAACCGCGCTGCGTATGGCGCGGGGGGTTGATGCCGGGCAGGTGACCGTCAATGACTATTGGGCAGGCGGGATTGAGCTGCCGTTTGGCGGCAACCGTAAATCGGGGTTCGGGCGAGAGAAGGGGCTGGAAGGTCTGGATGCCTATACCAGAAGCAAGGCGATTACGTTGGCCGTCTGACCAATTGCGCTACGGTTGGGAGCAGAATTTCTTAAAATCGACAAAAACACTCGTCTTTATGGTTGCAGCGGCATCGGAGTCATCCCATGTGTGGGCTGAGATGCCCGGTAACGCATAAGGTCTGATATGCCCAAGACGCCCAGCCCCTGTATTGATGTCTGCAAATTCAAACGTGAGGGTCACTGCATCGGCTGTTCGATGACCAAAGCGCAAAAGTCACTCTTCAAGGGCTTGAAGAAGGACAGCCATCGGCGGGCCTTTGTCACTATGCTGACCTCGCAGCAGGGGCAGTTGGGCAAATACACCCATTGGGATATAGCCTACCGCAAAAAGCTGGGGAAACGAAAAATCGCGGCCGAGGAAATCCTCTGACCGCGATCTATCCTGTGTCGCCACACCTGATCTGGTGAGGCTTCGTATTGCCAGGCTGGTAGCTTAGCCAGCAAGATGCGAGCGCAGGAACCAGGCGAATTTCTCATGTGTCTGACCGCGCGCGATGCAAAGATCCTCGGTCAGCGTGTCCCCATGATCAGCGGCCAAGGCACCGCAGCCCGCGAGAGTTGAGGCCAACGTCTCCTGTGCTTCCATCATAATGCGGATCATTTCCTGATCTGTGGCATGGCCGTCATGCTCGGCCACTTTGGAGCGTTTCAGCATCCCGGCCAAGGTCCCTTCGGCGTGGTCGTCCAGCGCGCGCACACGCTCCGCCAGATCATCTTGTCCGAGAAAGTGATCTTCGTAGATCTTCTGAAACAGATCATGCAGAGGGCCAAATGCCATGCCTTTAACGTTCCAGTGAAAATTCTGGGCCAGCATCGTGGTGACAGCGGTTTCTGCCACGGATTGGTTCAGCGCGTCGGCGATTGCGGTTTTTGCATCGGTCGAAAGTGCAGCAGCGGTCTGTGTCATCGTGTTCCCCATTATTCCGTAATAAAATAGCTGGCTGGCAGAAGCTGGCTTGCTGTAAGCCATATAATACCTGACACGGGGTATAGATCAAGAGTTTTTAGAATGATTCTAAGTCTGAGGAAATTGCTCGGAAATACGCCCCAGCAAAAACCCGATGTACCGGCGGCGGGCAGGGTCGATTTGCGACCTTAGCAAAAAGCAGAGGCTGTCGTAATCCTGCGCGGAAACACGCGACAGGCAGCGCAACACCCATGCTTCGTCGAATGAGATCTCCGTGGTACCGGGGCGAAACCATTTGATTCGGCGCGGCAGCGCCTCGGGGAGGCATTTAACAAATGTGTCGATATACGTGCGTCTGGCGTCCTCTCCATCAACGCAGAGCAGGGCGCAGGCCTCGAACAGGTCAGTACGCGCGGCAGCTCGGCACCCCATCGCGGCAAGACGCAAGGTGTTGAGAATGCTATATTCATGTTCGTTGAATGCGGGCGCTTGGCGCAAGTCATCAGGGGCCTGCGCTTGCGGCAGGGGCAACGTCTGCACTGGCATCATAGGTGGTGGATCCGTCTGCTGTAACCCGCGTTTGGGCGCTCTGAATAATTCCTGACTAAATATATTGGTTTTAAGCGTGCTCACAAGAGGGGAAGATCCGCTTCCTGCGGAATTCACGCAGTGCCCACTGTTCGGTGACGATGGCAGTACCGGGGTTAGGCGCGGTTTTCGGCGACCAATGTCAGCAGCTCTTCTTTGGTGCGGGAAATATGCCGGGTCAGGGCGGCGCAGGCGGCATTGACATCGCGCGCCTCGGCCAGGGCCAGCAGCTCGCGATGCTCTGCCCTGGCGGGTTCGCGCTGTTTCATCACGCTTAGATGCATGCGGATGAACCGGTCGGAGTGGAGGCTGAGGCCCTGCAGCATCTCATTGGTCAGTTTGCGTTCAGCCGCAGCATAAAGTGCGGAATGATAGCGGTGGTTCAACGCGCCCCATGTCGCGACATCGTCGGCGTCGTAGGAGGCATCCATCTCGTCCAGGATCTGACTGCATCGGGCAAAATCCGTGGTCGTCATCGCCGGAATTGAGCGACGGAACAGATCGACCTCGACCAGAATGCGCAGATCAAAGATCTCAGCGATTTCGCGCAGCGAGTGTTTGGTTACGGTGGCCCCGCGATTGTTTGTGAACAGCACCAAACCTTCGGCGTCCAAGCGCTTCAGTGCCTCGCGCACCGGCATGCGCGACACGTCATATTCTTCGGCCAAAGCCTCCTGACGGATCGGTTCCCCCTCCGCCAGTTCGCCGCTCAGGATGCGTTCGCGCAGATCAGCGGCGATGACGTCGGGGAGAGTGTTGCGGGAGATGGCACGCCTGGCTGCCATTGAGACCTCATCAGTGGTGGTTGCGTCTGGTGCCTTTCGGCAGGGGTGGGCCGGGTGTGCCCTTTTGTGGTCGACCGATCAAGAGGATCCGCATCACGCCCCCCAGGTGTCACTCAGGCGATAGCCTGTTGGCCAAGGATCGTCAGGGTCGAGCATGTGTTGATGGGTGCCGGTGATCCACCCCCGCCCACTGATTTCGGGTATGATTGCGGCGAGGTCACCCACGGTGGTTTGCGCCGCGATGCGGCCCTTAAAGCTTGAGCCGATGATGGAGATTGCCTCGAAGTCCTGTTCTGCGGTCATCTGCCCCTTGGCCAGCATAAGAGCCATCCGCGCTGATACAGCGGTACCGGTCGGAGAACGATCAACCTTACCGGGTTGGATCGTCACGGCCGAGCGACTGCGCAGGCCGGTTGCTGTCGGTGTGAGTGGTCCGCAGAATGCGCAGAAAGAAATATGTGCCCACTCCGGGTTGGTGGGATGGGCAAACCCCAGCTGCTCATTGGCTGCCGCAAGGATGCGGCTGCCGGTCTGGGCCAGCGTTTTGGCGTTTGTCTCGCAGATCTCAAGCTCCAGATCCGCAGCCTGAACCACCACAAAACTGTCGCCGCCATAGGCGGTATCTACATGCAGCGTTCCGATCCCGGGTACATTCAACGGAACGCCGATTTCGCCAGCAAAGCTGGGGACATTTTGAACATAGATGCGCTGCGCCTTGCCGTCCCTGCATTCGGCGCGGACGCGGACCAACCCACCGGGCGCCTCCAGCGTGAGATGGGTCTCCGGCTCCTGCATTGGCAGGATGCCACTGTCCAGCAGGACGGTGGCAACGCAGATCGAATTTGACCCCGACATGGGCGGCGTGAACTCGGGTTCCATGATGATGAAACCCATATCGGCATCCGGATGTTTCGGTGGCACGAGAAGGTTCACATGCCGAAACACACCGCCGCGCGGTTCATTGAGCACGAAATTCCGCAAGGTCTGATCCTCTGCGATGAAAGAGCGCTGCTCCCAGAGGGTGGCGCCGGGCGGCGGGGCAACTCCGCCAACGATGACATCGCCCACTTCCCCCTCGGCATGAGCTGAAATTACATGTACGGTCTTGGTGCTGCGCATCGGGCCTCTCTGAGGTTGGAAACAAGCGAAACGCCTCGCGAGGTCAATCGCAGGCTGTTTCTGATGTAGCACTTCAACAAATTTTAGTATACGTTTTCCTAGCACTCGCGGCTCCACTATCCGCAGGCCACCCCGAATGACCGGTTTGATGTCTTTGGATGGTATGATGCGAGGCTCGCCGAAATTTTCAGGATATCGACATGGACGTCTCAGGCACGCGCAAATCAGGCACCAACAAAAGAAGCCGGAAGAAAGACAACCCTGAACAGTTGGGCCATGCCATCCGCCGTCGTCGCAAGGCGATGGGAATGACAATGGTGCAGGTTGCCGAGGAAACCGAGCTGACGCCCGGCTTCATCTCACAGGTGGAACGTGGCATCAGCACGCCGTCGTTGTCGTCTCTGTTGTCGATTGCCGCCTCTCTGCAGACCACTGTGGAGCAACTGCTGAGTGTTGAGGAAGAATTCCGCGAATATATTCATAAGGATAATCGGCAAACCTACGCGTTGGGCGTGAACGGCAGGCTTTACGAGAAACTGGGGCCGGGGTTCTCAGGCGCGCTGTGCTATCCTTCGATCATTCATCGACCTCCCGGCCATGTGTCAGAAAAAATGTGCCATGAGGGGGAGGTGTTCTGCTATCTGATTTCGGGACAGCTCGAATATCATCTGGGCGACGCCGTGCATATCATGTCACCGGGGGATACTGTCCATCATGATTGCTCAAAACCACATTATTCGATTGTGTTGAGCGAGGAAGAGGCTGTCGAACTCTGGGTCAGCACCATGCCGATGAAAAGCGCGTCGCCCTGACGGATTGTTCGGATCTGGTTTCCTCGGCGAAAGGAGCACGCTAATACCCTCATGACGCGTTTTGCTAAAAATAATTTTAGTAATTTTAAAACTCGCGCTATGCTCCCTCCCATGAGACGGAGAATCGATCTGGGAGGATCTCACAAATGACAAGAAAACTGGTGGCGGCTGCGGCCGCCCTAACCACAGTGTTGACCACGCCAGCCCTGGCGCAGGATCGCGGCGGCGTACTGAATTTCGCCCGCTATGATGGCTCCACGCTGATTGATCCGATCTATGCTGATCGAAACCCAGATATCTGGATGGTTGGCAGCCTGTTTGATACCTTGCTGCGCCCCAGTCAGGACGGGAACTCCGTCGTGCCTGGCCTCGCCGAGGCCTATGCTGTGTCAGAAGAAGGCACCACCGTGACGCTGACCCTGCGCGAGGGCATCAAATTTTCCGACGGAACACCGCTCACTGGAGAAGATGTGGTGTTTTCGCTGAATCGCGCGCGTGATGCTGATCTGAGCCCTTGGGCGGGTCTTCTCGGTACATTGGATACAGTTGCCAATAATGGAAATGAGGTCACGCTGACGCTTTCGGCGCCCGACCCCACGATCCTGTCGATGCTCGCCACCTTCACGACCGGCATTGTGTCCAAGGCGAGGTTCGAGGCCGCCGATGGCGCGACCGATCAGGAGAAATCCGCTGCTATATTTGCCGCGAAAAATGCTGGCGTCGGTACTGGGCCCTTTTACCTCTGCGGGTTTGAACAAGGGACCTCGATGGATTTCTGCGCCAATGAACACTACTGGCGCGCAGGTGCGGATGGCAAACCGCTGCCCTATCTGGAGGGTGTGCATTTTGAAATCATTCCGGATGATGCCACCCGCATCCTGAAGCTGCAGGCGGGCGAGATGGACGCGGCAGAGTTTATCCCGTTTTCACGCGTGGCTGAGCTGGAAGCAGATCAGAAGATTGATATGAATCTGTTCCCGTCAACCCGGATCATTTATTCGCCGATCAATACGCGTCCGACGCGGGCGGATGGGTCGCCCAACCCGCTGGCCGATGCGCGCGTGCGCCAGGCGCTGAATTATGCCACCAACAAGAAGGCGCTGATTGGCCTTGTGCTGCAGGGCGCTGGCAAGCCGATGACCTCGCCGTTGATGGCGGCTGCGACGCAGTTGGCCACTGAAACCGATCCGCTCTACGGCTATGACATGGACAAGGCAAAGGCGTTGATTGCCGAGGCCGGTCTGGCACCGGGCACTGAGATCACCTTTACCACTTTGGCCGGTTCCGCTGATGACAGCACCATCTTTGCAGCGCTGCAGCAGATGTGGGCGCCTCTGGGCATCCAGCTGAAGGTGGAGCAGGTGGACAATGCCACCCGTGGTGCCAAAAACCGGACGGGTGAGTTCGACATCCACACCTATGGCTGGGTCAATGACGTGAATGATCCAAGTCAGGTCACCGGTTGGCTGGGCTATTTCCCGACAGCGAAGGCGGTTGGCACGGGTTGGGAGAACGAGAAGTTCAACAGCCTGTTCGAAGCCTCGGCGACGGAAATGGATGCAGAGTCCCGCGCTGGCCAATATGCCGAGATGCAATCGATCTATGCAGAGGCGGCGCCATTGCTGTTCATGTATGAGACGCCGTTTGCCGTGGCCGTGGCCAAGAGTGTCAGCGGATATGTGCAGACGCCGTTGGGCAACAACCTGTTCGAGGAGGCGTCGATCAACCGTTGATCGATTGCTTTGGACAACCAAGCGCCGTCAGCCCAGCTGGTTGACGGCGCCTACGAACGGATGCCGAAATGGCCACTATTCAGTATATTCTCAAGCGCCTGGCACTGATGGCGGTGACCTTCTTTTTGGTCATGATCATCATCTTTTTGCTGGTGCGCCTGTTGCCGGGGGATCCGGCTATCGCCATTGCAGGGGATCGTGCGTCCGACGCTGATCTGGCTGCCATTCGCGAACGATTGGGGCTGAACCAACCCTTGGTGGTCCAGTTCTGGCAGTTCCTGTCCAACACCGTTCAGGGGGATCTGGGACGGTCGATCCTGATGCGCGCACCGGTGCTGGATGTGATTGCCAGTCGCCTGCCAACGACGCTGTTTCTGACCACCTATGCGGTGGCCTTGTCCGTGCTGATCGCGGGGCCGCTTGCTTTTGTTGCGGCACTCAACCGGGGGCGCTGGCCAGATGCGGTGATCCGAACCGTCTTTCAGGTCGGTCTGTCGATGCCGGTGTTTTATATTGGACTGATATTGCTCACGTTTCTGGCGGCACAGCTGCGCTGGTTCCCGGTGGGCGGATATGGCGACAGTTTTGCGGAACGGCTCTACCACCTGTTTCTGCCGTCGGTGGCGGTGGCGCTCTACACCTCTGCGATCATCATGCGGAACCTGCGGTCGGCCATCGTTGAGGTGGTGGATGCGGAATATGTTGAATTTGCCCGAGCCAAAGGGCTGTCGGCCTGGCAGATCCTTGGGCGGCACGTGCTGCGAAATGCGCTGATTTCCACAGTCACGCTGCTGGGTTTGTCCATTGGCAACCTAATGAGCGGCACTTTGGTTACCGAGACGGTATTCGCCGTTCCGGGGGTGGGCCGGTTGATGCTGGAGGCGATTTTTGCCCGTGACTATCCGCTGATCCAGGGGCTGACCCTGACCTTTGCCGTGCTGGTGTCGATCGTGTTCCTGCTGACCGATCTGATCCAAAGCGCCCTAGACCCGAGGATGCGCCTGACATGACTGATGCCACACTCCAGTCGCCCGAGGCGACACACCCGCAGCAGAGCCGGTGGCAGATTGCCCTGCGCAAACCCGGCTTCATGATTGGTGTCGCGATTATCGCAGTCTCGACGCTGCTGGCCATCGCGCCGGGGCTGTTCGCCCCATATGACCCCAACTTCATTGACTATAACGCGGTGCGCCAGCCGCCGAGCTGGGCGCATCCCTTTGGCACCGACATGCTGGGCCGGGACAGTTTAAGCCGGGTGATCTCGGCCTATTCGGTGAATATGCAGATGGCAGTTCTGGCCACGGTTTTTGCGATGCTGATTGGCGTCACCATTGGCGCATTGGTCGGATATTATCGTGGTATTGCGGACATGATCTTTGGCCGGGTGGTGGACGCGGTCATCACCTTTCCGTTTCTGGTTCTGGTGATTGCGGTTGTTGCCGTACTGGGGCCGGGACTGGTCAATATGTATATCGCCATCACAGTGGTTGGCTGGGTGTATTACGCACGCCTGATGCGCGCCGAGGTGATCACCCAGATGGGCAACGATTATGCCTCAGCAGGGGTGGTGATGGGGTATTCAGACCGGCGGGTTATTTTTCGCCACCTTCTGCCCAATGCGATCACGCCGGTGATTGTCTACTGGATGACGGATATGTCGCTGGCAATCCTTCTGGGATCATCACTGGGATACCTCGGTCTTGGCGCGCAGCCACCGCAGGCGGAATGGGGTGTGCTGATCGCTGAGGGGCGCAATTTCATCACCACTGCCTGGTGGCTGAGCCTGATGCCGGGCATCGCCATCGTATTAACGGGTATCGGATTTTCATTGATCGGTGACGGGCTGGCTGATCTGCTCCGGCCCCGTGGTTGACCCGTGACAAAGGCGGGGGAAGGACCAATGACCATGCAAGAGACACATCCAGTTCTGGAGGTTCGCAACCTCTGTACCACCTTCCGGCGTGGTGGTGTGCTGCTGCCAGCGGTGCGTGATGTTAGTTTTGACCTGCGCCAGGGGGAGGTTCTTGGCCTGGTTGGGGAGAGCGGATCGGGCAAAAGCGTTACCCTGCGGTCGATCCTTGGGCTGACCCGGCGCCACGGCGAGGTCACGGGGGAGGTGCGCTGGAACGGGCGCGATATCTCCCGGCTGACGGATCGCCAGCTGCGCGGGGTACGCGGCGGTGAGATTGCGATGATTTTTCAGGAGCCCATGACCTCGCTTAACCCGCTGTTGACCGTGGGTTTGCAACTGACCGAAACGCTGAAGGCCCATACCGATCTGTCTCGCGCGGCGCGCCGGGACCGGGCCATTGAAATGCTGGATCACGTCGGGATCCCCGCTGCGGCCTCCCGGTTACAGGACTATCCGCATCAGTTTTCCGGAGGCATGCGCCAGCGGGTGATGATCGCCATCGCGCTGGCGGCGGAACCGAAGCTTCTGCTGGCGGATGAGCCGACCACCGCGCTGGATGTCACCATTCAGGCACAGATTCTGGACCTGATCCTGCGTCTGTCGCAGGAGATGAACATGGGGGTTATTCTGGTCACCCATGATTTGGGGGTGGTGGCGCAAACCTGTGAGAGCGTTGCGGTGATGTACGCCGGTCGCATCGTGGAACAGGGTGCGGTGCGACAGGTGTTGCGCGCGCCAAGGCATCCTTACACTGCCGGGCTGATGCGGTCGGTGCCCCAGGATATTGCGCCGCGCATGCCGCTCTATTCCGTGCCGGGCACACCGCCGAGCCTTGAGATGCTGCCGCGGGGCTGCGCCTATGCGCCGCGTTGTGAGGGGCGGACGGAAGCCTGCCTCCGCACGCGTCCACCGCTGGAAACCATCAGTGCCGGGCGGCGCGCGGCCTGTTTCCATCCGGTGCCTTCCGTTCAGGGAGAAGTGGCATGACGCATCCGGTGATGGAGATTGATGACCTCAGCCTGACCTTTCAGCTGCCGCGCAGCCTGGTCGATGTGATACGCAACAGGCCCGGGCGCGCTGTGCGGGCGCTGAATGGCGTCAGCCTGGCGCTGCAAAAGGGCGAAACCCTTGGCGTTGTTGGTGAATCCGGATGTGGAAAATCCACGTTGGCGCGCTGTATCGTGCGTCTCTATCAGCCGCAGAATGGCAGCATTCGCCACCACGGGCAGGATATTTTTGCTGAAGGGGCACGCAGCGATCGCAGCTATAATCGGCGCGTGCAGATGATGTTTCAGGACCCCTATTCCTCGCTCAATCCGCGTATGACCTGTGGTCAGATCCTGAGCGAAGCTTTGCACGTGCATAAGATGCGTCCGGCGGATGACATTCCGGCGCGGGTGGAGGAGCTGTTGGAGCTGGTCCGGCTGCCCGCTGATGCGGCTCAGAAACTGCCGCATGAATTTTCCGGTGGCCAACGCCAGAGAATTGCGATTGCGCGCGCGCTGGCGGTGGAGCCAGAGGTGCTGATTGCTGATGAACTGGTGTCGGCGCTGGATGTCTCAGTTCAGGCGCAGGTGGTGAACCTGCTCCTGGAATTGCAGGAGCAACTGGATCTGACCATCCTGTTTGTCGCCCATGACCTGCGGCTGGTGCGTCATGTCTCGCACCGGGTGGCGGTGATCTATCTGGGCCGCATCGTTGAAATCGGCGACAGTGAGACCCTGTTTGCCAACCCTGCTCATCCCTATTCACAAGCCTTGCTGAGTGCGGCGCCCTCGCTTGACCCGGATGATACGGGCGATGCGATCCGGCTGGAGGGCGAGTTGCCCTCGCCGTTGAATGTACCGCCGGGCTGCCCGTTTCATGTGCGCTGTGCTCATGCCGCCGATGTCTGCAGGCGGGATGTTCCGCGCCTGCGCCCCCTTGGCGACCGGGGTGAGGTCGCCTGCCATCTTGCTGAAGAGATCTCTCAAAATGCCTGACACACTGCGCACGCCGCCGACGGCGGCCCGTATCGCTGATCTGCGTTTGGAACTGACCGCCCGCAATCTTGATGCCTTCATCCTGCCCCGGTTTGATGCCCATCAGGGGGAGTATGTCGCCCCGCATGACGAACGTTTGGCCTATGTCACTGGGTTCACCGGTTCCGCCGGAATGGCGATCGTGACGGCAGAGACCGTCGCGGTGTTCGTCGATGGCCGCTACAGGGTGCAGGTTGCACATGAATGTGCAGGCCCCGTGTTTTCGCGGCTGCACATCTTTGATCAGCCGCCGGAACACTGGCTGGCCTCGGTCGCGCGGAACGGCTGGCAGATAGGGTTTGACCCGATGCACCTGCCGCCAGGCTGGTATGACCGGTTTGCTGCGGCTTGCGCGCAGGCAGGCGCCGCAATGCAGCCGCAGCAGGACAATCCGGTGGATGCCATTTGGCAGGATCAGCCGTCCCCGCCATCGGGCAAAATTACGGTGTTCCCTGTGCAATTGTCAGGGCGCAGTTGTGCCGAGAAATGCTTGGATTTGGGTGCGCATCTAAACGAGAAAGGCGCGGAATGTCTGGTCGAGACGCAGCCAGACAACATCGCGTGGTTGCTGAACGTGCGCGGTGACGATGTCGCGTTTAATCCAATGCCACAGTCTTTTCTCATCGTCGACCGGAGCGGCGCGATTGCATGGTTTGTAGATTCAGCCAAGCTGAATGACGAGGTGAAGGACCATCTTCCAGCCGCCGTGACGGCCTATCCAATGTCAGAATTTCTAAGCACTCTGCGCCGTCTATGTGTCGCGGGCGCGGGGGTGCTGTTCGACCCTGATTTCTCACCCGTTGCTGTCCGCGAGACGATTGCAGAAGCAGGGGCCACGCCGGTCCCGATGGCCAGCGCGTTGACCCGGGCGAAAGCGATCAAGAATCCGGTGGAGCTGGCGGGGCTGCACAACTGTCATGTTCAGGATGGTGTTGCCTGGGCGGAGTTTTCATGCTGGCTCGCTGAAGCCGTCCCGGCCCGTGCCGCCCTTGGCCATCCGGTGACCGAACGCGAAGCCGAAGCGAAAATCCTCTCCTTTCGACAAGACCGCCCCGGTTTCTTGACCGAGAGTTTCCAGACAATCTCCGCCGCTGGGGGAAATGCTGCCATGTGCCATTACGCAGCCACCAACGGTCGGAATGCGCCGATACTGCCAGAACACCCCTATCTGTTGGACAGCGGCGGCCAGTATGAGACAGGGACCACCGATGCCACCCGCAGCTATGCGTTTGACCTGCGCCCCGGAGGATACGACCGGGCCTATACGGCCGTGTTCAAAGCTTTCCATGCGCTTGCCACGCTGCGGTTTCCGCGCGGTACCCAAGGGCATCATATAGATGCGATCTGCCGACGCCCGCTCTGGGATCTGGGTCTTGATTACGATCATGGCACTGGTCATGGGATCGGGCACCGGCTGTCGGTTCACGAGCATCCCCAACGCATCGGTAAGCCCTTTAATCCGGTGGATCTGACTGCTGGCATGGTGGTGTCGATTGAGCCGGGCTACTATGAGGCTGACCAGTTTGGTATCCGCATCGAGAATATCTTTGAAATCATTGAGGAACAGAATGGTTTCTTGGCGTTCCGGAATATGACGTGGGCACCGATACAGACTGATATGCTGATCCCTGATGCATTGACTGCGGCTGAACGGTTGTGGCTGAACAGCTATCATCGACAGGTGTCACAACGGCTGGCTCCGTTGCTAGGTGAGGCTGCACAGGCTTGGCTGTCTGCGGTGACTGCGGAGATCTGATAGGGCCGCACTCACGTTGGAGCGATGAACACAGTGGCGTAAAAATTATCTCCAATCTGATTGAAATATGCTGGGTAAACCGGATTGGACCTACGCATTGAATACATGGGTCAACACTTTGTTCAGGCAAATGTGGGAGGGATCGTTAACGACGAGCCTTCCAAGTGGAGATTTCAATGCCAGCTCTGTTCAATACAATTTCAGGCAAGCTTCTTGCCGCGACCACGGTTGCCATCACCGGTTTGATGCTGTGCTTCAGCGTGTTCACGGCTCTCAATGAGTCCCAACAGGTTCGAGAGCGGGTCCTGGAAGGCGCATCCCAACGCGCTTCGGACATTGCCCAGAGCCTGTCTTCGCAGCTGGTTGAGGCGACCTCGGCCGCATCTGCTCTTGGTGGAGCCTTGTCCGGCTACATTGAGGATGGCGAAGCGACCACCGCCGATCTGATCAAAATAATGGAAGGTGTACCAGGCCGTTACGATCTTGTGTTTTCCTCCTGGATGTCCGCAATCCCTGATGGCGCCACCGAGGATTTCATTACTGGATCCGAAGGCCGCAATGCGGATGGGATCTTCGCCGCCTATTGGACCAAATCGGATGCGGGCGGGTTGAACTTCGAGACCTTCGAAGTTGATCCGAATGATACGTCCGAGTGGTATCGCCTGCCCATCGACAGCGGTGAGAGTGTGATCACTGAGCCATATCTTTCCAATGAGAACAGGCTGCTGACATCGGTGTCGGTCCCGGTCAACGCCAAAGGGCAGATCGTCGGTGTCGCGGGCGTAGATATCGTCCTCGACAATCTGGGCGACTTCGTTCGCGGGCTCTCCGTCTATGAGGGCGGCAGTGTGATGTTGTTGGGGCAGGGGGGCAAATGGCTCTCTCACCCGGACCCGGAGATGCTGGTCCAAGCCTTTGAAGGTGAGGAAGTCGCTGAATTTCAGGCTGCTGTTGAAACGGGTGAGGTGCAGATTGTCTCAGATCGCGCGGATGGATCTACACGTCTGTTCTACCCGTTTACCGCCTATGGCATGAACAAGACCTGGGTTGTGGTTCTGGATGTCCCACGCCACGTATTCGTCAACCCCGTCAAGGCCAGCATTTATGAGCAGCTGATTACAAACGTGCTGTTGTTGGGTCTGACTCTGGCCACTATCCTTTTTTCGGTTCGTTCGCTCGTGCGGCGTCCTCTGGGCAGGATGCTCCGGGTCATGAAGGACCTGACCGAGGGCAAAGTCCATGAACCTGTTGATATTCCGAAACGAAAAGACGAGATAGCGGCGATGGCTGTTTCCATCGAGACGCTGCGTCAGGGCCTAGCCTCCAAGGAAGAGCTGGAGGCAACTCAGTTGCGCGAGAAACAACAACAGGAAGAGGTTGTCAAAACGCTTGCACTACAACTCCAGCAATTGGCCGCTGGGCGGCTGGATGTCAAAATCCATGACGAGATGCCGCGCCAATATGAGGCGCTGCGCCAGGACTTCAACAACACGGTTGAACAACTGAGCAAGCTGATCACATCGGTCAATGACTCCGCTGACTCCATCGATACTGGGCTGACGGAAATTGCGTCTGCAACCAATGATCTGTCCCAGCGGACTGAGCAATCAGCGCTGCAGCTGGAAGAGACAGCCGCCTCCCTGAGCGAGCTTACACAGAATGTGCAACATGTCGCCGGCGGCGCGCGCGAAACCGAGGCTCTGGTCACCTCAGTGAGTCAGAATGCAACCAACAGCTCAGCGGTTGCGCGTGAGACAGTGGATGCAATGGACTCTATTGCCGCGACGTCCGAGCAGATCACGCGGATCACCGGCATGATTGATGACATCGCGTTCCAGACTAACCTTCTTGCTCTGAACGCCGGTGTAGAGGCCGCGCGCGCGGGTGAGGCAGGTCGCGGGTTTTCGGTTGTAGCAGCTGAAGTCCGCAGCCTCGCTCTGCGGTCATCGGAATCCGCCCTCGAAATCAAGAAGTTGATTGCTGCCTCTGAAGCGCAGGTGGCCCATGGTGTCGATCTTGTAGGCCGGACAAACGACTCACTCACCACGATCATGAATGCCATTGGCAGCATTTCTGAACATGTCGGCGATATTGCCAAGCAGGCGGACGAGCAATCTAGAGGGATTTCCGAGTTGAACGGGGCCATGAGCACGCTAGAGGCTGCGCAACAACAGAACGCTGCCATGTGCGAAGAAACCGCTGCAGCCTGTAGCTCTCTGGATCATGAGACGACGAACCTGTCTCGCCTGGTGACATCCTTTCAGACCGGTGATCGCATAGAGGGTGAACGGAATTCGCACCGCTATGTCGCAGCCGCCTAGATCAGGAATGGCTCTCTGATCAACAGTTATCACTGCATCAGCACTACACTCGGTAGCCAAGATCTGTCTGGCGAGATGTTCCGAACAACATGACACTCCTTCCTGAAGGGCTTACAGGCAGATCGTCTGGGGGCTTCAGGTTGAGGGCTACTTGGGCCACCGCAGCTTGCTAGAGGCGGTGGCCCCTTGTTGCATATTGGCATCGGCGATGTGTATCGGCTCCGCTCAGCAACAGTTCGACGCATTGACTGGTGTTTCGGAAATGGATCGGCAACCAACTCTTGCAGACTCCTGCTATATGTCTGGCACAGTCCCCCGGTCGGGTGGCGTTGGCACCTATTTCCATAGGACGAGGTTCGTAGCGTTGAAAGAAGACGGGGGCTTGGTCTTTGAATTGCCCCGCTCTCCAGGCTGGCTTTTGAACTGCGCACTGTCATCTTGGCGCATGGTTGGGGCTCGTGATATCCAACGGTGAGATATTTCTTGGTGGCACTTGCCGTTCTCTAATTCCGCATCGCTGACAGCACAGATTAGGTCGATTAGCCGCAAGATGACACAAAGGGCTCGAAGTTGCGACGAGCTTCAGCTTTCTCTCCGGACGCCTACATGGGGTAGCCGTCGATGCGGTAAGGATCGGATGGAAAGCTCGTTGCGGGGTGCAGCTTGGTCAATACCGAGAGCCGCGCAGAGAGCGGTGAAACGGCTTCACCGTGTTCAGTGAATTTCTACGTCAGGAACATGCAGCCCAGCATACGGCGGTGTTGAAGCCAGGCGTAAGGCTTGCTCCTCCAGACTGACCGGGGGTTGTCCGCGTTATTGCGCGCAATTGTTCCTGTTGCTTCGGATCTTGCTGACAATCTGATGGAGCCGGTCCCCCCCAACCAGAAGGATCATAGCAACATAGGTGGGGATAGCCACGGCAAACTGCGCCAACAGTTGCGAGGTCCCATACATCGGAGGTCCCAATTCGCGCAGCGTAAATAGGGCGATGGCCATCATGGATACAGATATCAGGGCCGGTCGCAGGGAATCGAATATATAGGTTGCCACCGACATATCGAGTATCCTCAGGGTTTTGCGTGTCGCAATTGGCCACAGCAGGAAGGAGATGCCCACGAGCGCGGACATGATCCGGTTCAGGCCTTCAGGTGCCAGCAGCAGAATTGCTGCAAATCCCGACAGGCTGACCACACATTCGAAGCCGAACCACCATCTTGCATGGCCTGAGAACCGAACCAGAGAAGCCTGCATGACGCCGATGCTCATCATCAGGCTCAGCATGGCAAAGCATTGCAGCGGATAGATTGCCGCCAGCCATTTGCTGCCAAAGACAAAGGGGATGGCTGTTGGTGCCACGATGATAAAGCCGATGAACAACGGAAAGGCAGCTGTTGCTGCGGCAAAGCTGCTGAGGATAAACGCCTCGCGGCGCTGATCTTTTTCCGCTTGGAGGCTGGCGAACAGGACTCTGGTGACTGGCAGCAGGGTCCCAATGGTCAGCTCCTGCAGGATCTCGCAGATCCTTCGGGCGAAGAAGAAAATGCCGAGCACAGCCGGCCCTGCAACAATCCCCAGAAGAATCTGGTTGATCTTGGTCGGTTCGATCATCCGCCCGCCCATGGTGAACAGGGTAAAACCGCGCAAATCTCTCAGCGCCGCACGGGAAAGCTGAAATCCCGGACGCCAATCCGCAGTCCAATAGGACACAATGCAGCCAACTACTGCTGTGATGACCTGTGCCATGATCAGCGCCCAGATGGCATAGCCTTGTAGGACAAGCAGCAGGCAACCCGCCGCACCCAACCCGTTGGCCAGCGTTGTGCGCAGGGCGATATGGCGAAACTCCATGCGCCGGTTCACCAAGGCGGCGGGGATATTTCCAAGCGATACGAAGAGGATGCGCAGGGACAAGACCGGCAGAATGACTGCCAGCACATCGAGACTGGTCCAGCTTGCGATCAGCGGGGCTGTGAAAACCAAGACCGCGATCGCGGCCAAGGCAATGGCCATGGTCAGCCAGAATGCGCTGTCCAGATGCGCCTGCCTCAGATCGCTGCGTTGAATAATGGCGTCGCCCAGGGGGAGGGGCACCAAGGTCATCACCCAGATCACAATTGATGTCGCAAGGGCCACCGCGCCAAAATCGGCAGGCTCCAGCAGCAGCGAGGTGACGAGGAAAACAACAACGGTGAGACCATTGCTGACCATGATGTTGACGAAAGACCAGAACACCCCGAGCAACGCGAGGCGGCCGCGGCCTCTTGATACATGGCTCAGTGTTGATGCGTCGGTATTGCTGTCGTGCATTCTGGTCGTCCCGCTATTGCAGTGAGGGAAGCTGATGCCGCGCGGCTCTCCGCCGCTGACACAGGCTGTGATCCCTTTTGCCTTCGTCCGGACAGTATCGCATAGGGCTTAATGGCGTCTTTACCGTCCGGTCCGGGCGATAACCGACAGGCCCGTCAACAGGATCAGTTTGATATCAAAGCTGAATGTCCGGCGTGCGAGGTAATCAATATCAAAAGAGACGCGATCCTCATAGCTGACATCATTGCGCCCGGATACCTGCCACAAGCCAGTGATTCCCGGTTTCTGGCTAAGGTAGATTGGCGCAGCGGAGCCATATTTGCTCAACTCGCACCGCACGATTGGCCGTGGCCCGACAAAGCTCATATCGCCGCGCAGCACATTCCAGATCTGCGGCAGCTCGTCCAGGCTGCTGCGGCGCAGGAACAGGCCCAGGCCGGTGATCCGCGGGTCCCGGCTCAGCTTACGGTCGCGCGCCCATTCTTGAGCTGCCTTGGCGTCGGTTTTCAGATGTTCGGCCAAAACGTCCTCGGCACCGTGGATCATGGTGCGGATTTTCCAGCAGGTGAAGGGGGTGCCGTCCTTCCCGATGCGCGCGTGGCCGAAGAAGCCCGGCCCCCCGTCGCGTCGGCTGATCACCCACAGAAGGGCAATCACCGGCGTAAGTACCGGAAACAGTATCAGGGCCAAGAGGATATCCAGAAGGCGTTTTCCAATCATGGCGTACAGGCCAATACGCCGTGGATCGGCCTGCTCGCAGCCAACTGGTGAGCGCAGGTTGTCGAAATTTGTGATGTCGCTCATGTCTTACCCCGATCTCCAACCTCGCGGTGTCAACGTGAATGTCGACAGGGTCGCTATTTGCTCTTGGTGGCTGCGACCTCATCCGCCTTTCCTAAGATTTGATTCAAATTCGTGGCAAGAATTTGTCTTAAACAGAGTATTGCTTGGGCGCTGTCTGATTGCCGGGGCTGCGTCGGAGGCCGGCGCGGCCGATGGAACGTGTGGCTGACTCCGACGCCGACATCTCTGATGCCCGCTGCTCAGCCACCTGTGTCGGCTGAATTGACAGCTCTGGTGTAACCTATTAATTTGATATTCGAAATAAATAGCCCACATCAGGACTGGTCGGGGTTCTGTAGCCAAGGACACCCATTTATGCCATCAGCCAGCCAGTCATCTATTGGAGCATCCTCTCCGCCGCACGCGCATCTGCCGGAGACTGCCGCTGATCATCTGCGATGGCTGGATCTGGAGACTGATCATCTGCGACTTCGGGTCCTCAACTTCGGCGCGGTCACGGCACGGCTGGACCTGCGCGTCGGCGACGTTTGGGTGCCGATGGTTCTGGGCTATCATGATATGGTCTCCTATCTGGGGGACCCTTTCTATCTGGGCGCTATTGTTGGCCGGGTGGCCAATCGCGTTGGCGGCGCGGGTTTCGATCTGGCGGGGCGGCTGGTTGCACTGGATGCCAATGAGGGGGGCAATCAGCTGCATGGTGGGACGGCGGGTCTCGGGCGGGTGTTTTGGGAAATCCAGCAGGTGGCCGATGATGCGGCGGAGCTGAGATATACCTCAGCTGATGGTGAGAATGGCTATCCCGGGTGCGCTGAATTCCTGCTGCGGATCACAGTGTCCGGCGCCAGTGTCAGCTATGATATGAGTGCCAGCGTTGATCAGACGACACCAATCAATCTGGCGCAGCACAATTACTATACGCTGGGTGTCACCGGCGACATTTGGGGGCATCGCCTCCGCTGTCCTGCGACCGCCTATCTTCCGCTTCGCCCGGACGGGGTGCCAACAGGCGCGATTGCGCCTGTCGCGGGGACCTCGTTGGATTTTACCCTTGGGCAGTCTTTTGCAGAGCTGGATCCACAGCGGCGCGGGACCGACACTCATGTCATCTTTGCCAAGGGTGCCGATAGCCATATGCCGGAGGTTGCGACGTTGACTGCTCCAAACGGGGTCGCCATGCGGGTTTTTTCGGATCAGCCGGGTGCGCAGATCTATACCGCAACACATCTGAACAGCGCGGTGGCGGCACAGGGCGGGCAGCAGCTAGCACCCTTTGCCGCTGTCTGTATTGAGCCGCAGGGGTTCCCGGATGCGGTCAATCAACCTGATTTTCCAAGTGTTATGGTGCACCCAGGGCGGCCGTATCATCAGAGATTATCATTGAATTTCTCAACAAATGAGGCGGATCAGGATGACTGAGTATTGGCGTCGGAACGGTCTTCTGGGGTGTGTTATCGCTGGTCTGAGCCTTGTGGCCTATACCAACGCTGTCATCGCGGAGACCAAGCATCAGCCCTTGGATCTTGGACAACGTCCGAGTTTCGCGCTGATGGATCAGGCACAGGTCGAGTTGGGGCAGTTGTTGTTCTACGATCCGATCCTGTCAGGCAATCGCAACATCAGCTGCGCCAGCTGTCATCATCCGCGGTTTGGCACTGGTGATGGTGTGTCGCTGTCGTTGGGTGAAGGCGCCAACGGGCTGGGCCCCAAACGACAGGTGGATCCCGAAAACCTGCCGGAGCAACGCATCCCGCGCAATGCGCCCGCACTTTGGAACCTTGGCGCGCGCGGGATGGATGTGATGTTTCATGACGGTCGTCTGGAGGCAGATCCCGCCTACGGGTCAGGTATTCGGACGCCGTTGGAGGGCGATATGCTGTCTGGGTTTGACTCGGCGCTGTCTGCCCAGGCGATGTTTCCGGTGCTTTCAGCAGATGAGATGGCGGGCCACTACGGCGAAAACGAGGTGTCCCGCGCGGTGCGTCTGGGTCAGTTGAGTCATCCGGGGGGCGCCTGGGATCTGGTCGCAGGTCGGGTGGCGGATATTCCGGAATACAGGCAGCGGTTTGATCGCGTGCTAGGCGCTGGGGCTCCCATTCGGTTCACGGATATCGGCAATATGCTTGCCGCCTTTATCCGGTTTGAGTGGCGGGCCGATGACAGCCCGTTTGATCGTGCGCAGATGGAGGGAGAGCCGCTGCCACCCGTTGCGGCGCGGGGGCAGGGCTTGTTTTATGGCGCAGCAGGCTGCAGCCAATGCCATTCCGGCTGGTTGCAGACGGACAATGGGTTTCACGCAATCGCAATGCCACAACTCGGACCGGGAAAGGCGGCGCGGTTTGAAGCGCATGCCCGCGATGAAGGTCGGCTACGTGTCACCGGAACCCCTGATGATGCGTATAGGTTTCGCACCCCCTCGCTGCGGAATGTGGCGCTGACGGCCCCCTATGGGCACAGCGGCGCCTATGCCACGCTGGAGGCGGTTGTGCGTCATCATCTGGACCCGCTGGACGCGTTGATGGCATATGACCGCAGTCAGGTGGTTCTGCCTGCACTTCCGGGCGTGGTAGATTGGGCCGCATTGGATGATCCTGCGGAGGTGCAGCGTATCGCATCCGCCAATGATTTGGCGCCTGTTGCGCTGAGTGACGGTGAGATCGCCGATCTTGTTGCCTTTCTTGAGGCTCTGACCGATAGCACTGCGGCGGCGGGGCGGCTTGGCGTACCTGATACCGTGCCCTCAGGCCTGCCCGTGGAGCAGTAGGCCCGGGCGGGGCTACTGGATCACTGTAATATGCTGGTTGGGTGGCACCGCCTGCCACTCGGTTGTCTCTCCATCCGGCCAGATCACACGCAATCGCAGGCCCTGCGCCTCTCCCAGGCCAAAATGTAGATCGCCGAAGGAACCGCCCGCGTGACCTCCACCAACCGTGATTTCGCGGGTATGGATCCGGGTTCCGGTGTCCAGCTCGACAAAGGCACCGATGGCTTGGGTGTTCGGCGCAGCGCCCCGCAACGACAGGGAGAGCCAGTTACCTGTGGCTTGAGTGGCGTTCTGATAGAGCTCCATCGGCGCGCGACGGTTGACCACGGCGAGGTCAAGGCGACCATCCAGATTGAAGTCACGCAGAACGGCGCCACGAGACCGGGCCATGCTGGCGATTTGTGCCGCTGCGGCGGCATCCGTAAATCGCCCGTCAACACCTTGGATCAAAAGCGTATTTGGGTCACGCATGGCGGCGTCTGGCATCTGTTCCACATTGCCTTTGGTCACGAAGATATCGTCACGTCCGTCGTTGTTCACATCACCGAAATCCGCATGCCATCCGGTGGAGGGTCGCCCGTCGCCGCCGCTGGTTGGACGGTGGGCGGTTGTTCCGTAGTCGTAGGTCACATCGCGGTAGGACGGGCCGATACCGGCCGGATCAAACAGCTGAAGTTTCTGATCCCCCATTGAGGTGAGATAGACATCAGAGAACCCATCGCCATTGAGATCGCGCGACGCGATACCCATGCCCCAGAGGTGATAGGGGGCCCAGCCGTCATCCTGCTGGTATAGCACGGGCGGCGTGGTCATCTTCCACATCTGTTCCTGCCCGTCGCGGACGTAATAGTGCCGATCATTGCTGATGCGCAGGTCGGCGCGCCCCTGCGCAGGCCCGTCCGCGCGTCGGTGCCAGTTGGTGAACAGCATGGATAGGGCACAATAGCCGGGTTTGAGCCTGTTTGGCGGGCCATATCTGCTCCCCTCGGGGCGATAAAGCAGCGTGTCATCGCAGGCCTCAAAAGGACCATCCGGGTTGCTCCGGTCTACGTAGGTGCCGAAGGCCAGAGTGGGGAGTTGCGCCCCATTTTCCCATGTCGCGGAGAAGGCAGTGGTCCAGTGATCACCACTGGAAAATCCAAGATCATCAAATGGTTCGAACTGGCAGTCTCCGGTGCCACGCAGCAATTGGTCGGCGCCGACACGCAACAGGGCGAGATCCAGAATCCCGTCACCGTCAATATCCAGCGGATAGATGCCGGTGACCCCCGTTTGCGCCAAGGCTTCTGGCGTATCGGCGGTAAACTGCACATTTGCACCGGGGGTCTTGGTCCGATTCATCATCAACTGAACCGGGTTGCTGCCACCTGCGGCCACCAGATCGGGAAACCTGTCGCCGTTGCAATCCAGCGAAGCCAGCCCGCCGCCCACGAAATGCTCCCAGCCGCCATCATAGATATGCGCGGCGATCGGGCGTGGGGTGAAGACGGGCGGCTCAGATCCGTTGGCAAATGCAATCTGCGGCAGAAGGCACAGTGGCGCCAGAAGTAGACGGACCCTAACTGGCATGGCTTGCAACCTCGCGGATGGTGAGGGCCGAGACTTCTTCAATCGCATAGGCTGCGGCGCCTTTCGCCCACATCTGATTGCCCCAGCCATGCACGCGCACCTCTGGTAAGGGGCCATCCACCTGCACCACCCAGCGGCGCATTTCTTCGACCACTTTGTCGGAGGACAGGTATCCAAAGGCCAACTGCGCGCCGGCCAGGACGATCATCTGAGGGTCGAAGATATTGACAATGTTTGCCAGACCCATGGCAAACATCCGTCCGGCGCGGTCGAGGATGGATTGTGCCATCATGTCGCCATCAGCCACCGCTGCATAAAGCGAAGCAAGATCTTTGTGCCGCTCGACTCCACTGGTGATATTTGCCTCGCGCAGCAGAGCATAGTCGCCAACATAGGCCTCCAGGCAGCCACGTTGCCCGCATTGGCAGAGCGCGCCTTCCAGCTGCACCTTGATATGGCCGAACTCCGCACCGCAGCCACGCGCGCCGCGATAGATCTGGTTGTCAATAACGATGCCCATGCCGACCCCGTGCTCGACGGTGACAACGACAAAGTTGCTGCGGGTGTCGCCTTCGCCGAACAGATGCTCTGCTTTGGCGACCAGGTTGGCGTCATTGTCGATGAACACCGGCATGCTGAGGTGCGACTTTAGCGCACTTCCGAGGTCAATGTTGCGCACATTGAGCGATGAGGACCAATAGATGAAGTTTCGCTCCGCATCCATGACACCTGCCATGCCGATGCCGACGCCGGAGATCTGCGCGCGGGTCAGCCCACCTTTGGCGCAGCTTTGATCCAGCGCCTCGACAATTTTCTCGCACAGGGCATCCGGGGACATCTGACCGCCACGCAGGGGCATTTCGTGGCTGATCAATTCGGTGCCTTCGAAATCGGTGATCAGCGTGGTGATGGCGTGATGGGACAGTTTTAACCCGGCGATATGATGTGCGCTGCCCCGAATTTTGAGGGCAACCCGTGGGCGGCCCCGTTTGGCACCGCGTGCGGTGTCGGGGCTGACCTCCTCGATCAATCCGGCAGCCAGCAGCTCAGCAGTGATTGCGGTGACAGTGGCCGGGCTGATCCGGGTGATCTGGGCAATATCGATTCGGGCGATCTGCCCGGCGGCGCGTATGGTATCAAATACCTGTAGGCGGCTGCTTTCGCGCAACTCGCCGGAATGTGAAAGCCTGTCCGATTTGACCACCGTATTTCCCCCTTATTGTCGGGCGGGTTATCGCAGGAAACGACCGACCGACAAGATATCCGAGCTCATGATACATTATTTAATTTGAGTTTCAAAAAAAATAATGTTAGGGATATCAGGACGGGCATGTAGCGAGGGGGGACCTGACTGCTGCACGGGCCCGCAACGACCCGAGGGAGGAAAACAATGAAATTCTTGAGTGGCGTATCCGCACTAGCTTTTGCCGCAACCGCGAGCATGGCCCTTGCCGAAGATGTGACCGTTGGCGTCAGCTGGTCGAACTTTCAGGAAGAACGCTGGAAAACCGACGAAGCCGCGATCAAGGCCGCACTGGAAGCAAAAGGTGCAACCTATGTGTCTGCAGATGCGCAGTCATCTTCGGCAAAGCAGCTTTCTGACATCGAAAGCCTGATCGCACAGGGCGTTGATGCGCTGATCGTACTGGCCCAGGATGCCCAGGCCATCGGCCCGGCCGTGCAGGCCGCCGCAGACGAGGGCATTCCTGTTGTTGCCTATGACCGCCTGATCGAAGACGGCCGTGCGTTCTACCTGACCTTTGACAACGTCGAAGTGGGCCGGATGCAAGCGCGCGCCGTGCTGGAAGCGCAACCCAGCGGCAACTATGTGATGATCAAGGGCTCGCCCACCGATCCAAACGCCGACTTCCTGCGCGGTGGACAGCAGGAGATTATTCAGGCGGCAATTGACAGCGGTGATATCAAAATCGTTGGTGAGGCCTATACCGATGGTTGGCTGCCGGCCAATGCACAGCGGAACATGGAGCAGATCCTGACCGCTAATGACAACAAGGTTGATGCGGTTGTCGCCTCCAATGATGGCACCGCCGGTGGTGTTGTCGCCGCGCTGACCGCGCAGGGCATGGAAGGCATCGCGGTTTCCGGTCAGGATGGGGATCACGCTGCACTCAACCGTGTTGCTAAGGGCACGCAGACTGTATCTGTCTGGAAAGACGCCCGTGATCTGGGCAAGGCTGCGGCAAACATCGCGGTTGAAATGGCCGAAGGTGCTGCCATGGGTGATGTTGCGGGCGGCGCTGCCTGGACCTCCCCTGCGGGCACTGAGCTGACCGCTCGCTTCCTGGAACCGATCCCGGTAACCGCCGACAACCTGTCGGTTGTTGTGGATGCTGGATGGATCACCAAAGAAGCGCTGTGCCAAGGTGTGACCAACGGCCCCGCGCCCTGCAACTAAGCTGCGGCTGAGAACGCTCGGCTGCTGCGTTTCAAACCGGCGCGCGCCCACAATACGGTCCTGATCGGATCGGGCGCGCGTCCCTCCTTTAAATACCGCTGATCACTGGAGTTCGGATATGACCGAAACCACGTCTCAGCCGATCCCCGAACACAGCAAGCGTGGCCTGTTCCAGCAATTGGAACTGGACGTCCGCCTATTGGGAATGATCGGTGCCTTTGTCATCTTGTGCATTGGATTCAACATCCTGACGGATGGGCGTTTCCTGACGCCGCGCAATATCTTTAACCTGACCATTCAGACCGTGTCGGTGGCGATCATGGCCACGGGCATGGTGTTTGTGATCGTGACCCGTCACATTGACCTGAGTGTCGGCGCGCTGCTGGCGACCTGCTCGGCGGTGATGGCCGTGGTGCAGACGGATGTGCTGCCGGATATGTTGGGTCTTGGCCTCAACCATCCTGCCACCTGGATCATCACCGTCGCCGTGGGCCTCACCATTGGTACGCTGATCGGTGCCTTTCAGGGGTGGATGGTGGGCTTTCTGACCATTCCGGCCTTTATTGTGACGCTGGGCGGATTTCTGGTCTGGCGCAATGTGGCCTGGTACCTGACCGATGGTCAGACGATTGGCCCGCTCGACAGCACCTTTCTGGTCTTTGGCGGCACCTCCGGCACATTGGGCACCACGCTGAGCTGGGCGGTTGGGATCGTTGCGACCGTTCTGGCGCTGGCCGCATTGTGGAACAGCCGCCGGGCCAAGCAAGGACATGGCTTCCCGGTGAAGCCAGCCTGGGCGGAAGCGGTGATCGCCGGTACTGTTGCCGCGTCCATCCTTGGTTTTGTTGCCGTCCTCAATGCCTATCAAATCCCCGCCCGCCGTCTGAAGCGGATGATGGAGGCGCAGGGAGAAACCATGCCCGAGGGGCTGGTCGTTGGCTATGGTCTGCCGATTTCGGTATTGATCCTGATTGCTACCGCTGTGGTGATGACAATTATCGCCCGCCGGACGCGTCTGGGGCGGTATATCTTTGCGACTGGCGGCAACCCTGATGCGGCTGAGCTGTCTGGCATCAACACGCGGCTTCTGACGGTGAAGATTTTCGCCCTCATGGGGTTCCTCTGTGCGCTATCTGCTGTTGTGGCGTCGGCGCGACTGGCGAACCACTCAAATGATATCGGCACCTTGGATGAACTGCGCGTCATTGCGGCGGCAGTCATCGGCGGCACGGCCCTGTCTGGCGGCTTTGGCACGATTTACGGTGCGATCCTTGGCGCGTTGATCATGCAGAGTCTGCAATCGGGTATGGCCATGGTTGGTGTCGATGCACCGTTTCAGAATATCGTTGTCGGCACAGTGCTGGTCGCGGCAGTCTGGATTGATATCTTGTACCGTAAACGTGTGGGGGCCCGGATATGAGCACCGCAAAAGAGCTGCGCGCCGCAGGCGCCACCCCGCTGGTCGAGATGAAGGATATTTCGATCTCCTTCGGCGGCATCAAAGCCGTGGACCACGTCAGCGTCGACCTTTACCCGGGTGAGGTTGTCGGATTGCTGGGCCACAACGGTGCCGGGAAATCCACCCTGATCAAGGTGTTGTCCGGCGCTTACCAGATGGACGCCGGTGAAATCCGGGTCAATGGCGACAGGGTTGAGATCACCAATCCGCGGGATGCGCGGTCGCATAATATCGAGACGATCTATCAGACGCTGGCGCTGGCGGATAACCTTGATGCGGCCTCAAACCTGTTTCTGGGGCGTGAGCTGGTGACTCCGTTTGGATTGGTCGACGACTCCGCAATGGAGGCCGAGTGCCGCAAAATCATGAACCGGTTGAACCCGAATTTCCAGAAGTTCTCAGAACCGGTGTCGGCGCTTTCCGGTGGCCAACGCCAGTCGGTGGCCATTGCAAGGGCGGTGTATTTCAACGCCAAAATCCTGATCATGGATGAGCCGACCGCAGCCCTTGGTCCACATGAGACGCAGATGGTGGCAGAGCTGATCCAGCAGCTGAAGGCACAGGGGATCGGGATTTTCCTGATCGACCATGACGTCAATGCGGTGATGGAGCTGTGTGACCGTGCCTCTGTCATGAAGAATGGTCAGCTGGTCGGCACCGTTGATATTGACGATGTCACCGATGACGACCTGCTGAGTATGATTATTCTGGGTAAGCGGCCGGGAGAAGCGGCTGCCTGAGGCAACAAGGTTTTGACAAAAGGGGCTGCCATTGGCGGCCCCTTTTTGCGGTTTCCCTGGCTTGCGGGGCGGCAGGTTGAATTCTACAGTCTATGTAGATTTTTATGGGCGCTGGGGGAAACAGCATGCTGACGATTGGGACATTGGCCAAACGCACCGGGACAAAGGTGCAGACCATTCGCTACTATGAACAAATCGGTTTAATGCCGGAACCGGGCCGAACCGCGGGCGGGCAACGTCGGTATGGCCATACCGAGCTGGATAGATTGGCCTTTATCCGCCATGCCCGGCAACTGGGGTTTCCGTTGGAGGCCATTCGCGAATTGCTGGATCTGGCGGATCATCCCGGTCAATCATGTTCCAATGCGGATTCCATTGCGCAACGGCAGCTGAAGCAAGTGGCGGACCGGATCGCTCGACTCGAAGCCCTGCAGACTGAGTTGCAGCGAATGATCTGCGATTGTGCTGGCGGTACGGTCGCCGAATGTCGCGTTCTGGAGGTGTTGCGGGATCATTCCGAATGCCTGACCAATCATGATGAAATCGGGGCCTGATCAGATTTTTGGTCACGCCTCATCATGGCCAAGCGCACGCAACAGCATTCGGCGCTGGTGATCTTGCCCACCGAAGAACACCGCCAGCACGCGCAGCTGTTGGCCTGTCTCGTTGAGATCAAAATAGAAGATGGCACGCCCCTTTGTGACGCTGCGCAGGCCCGGCGCAATGTCGGTGCGCAGCGTGCCTTGGTGGGGCGCTTGCCCCAATGCCTCAACCGCGTCGTCAATCTCTGTCAGACGTGTCGCGGCGCGTTCAAACGCGGTCTCTGTGTCCTCACCAAAGCTGATGGCGGCTTCAAAGAGAAAGTCGAAAATAGCCTCCAGGTCTCGGTCGATCGCTTCGGCGCGATCAACCCGGTAGATCATGCTGCATCCGTTTCCGTTTCAGAAGATCAGCTGTGCGTTGACGGCCATCTGATGCACTGACAAAGGCACCATCGCGCCGCTCTGCAATCAGGGCGCGCAGGGCTGCGGTATCTGCACGGCGTGCCTCTGTTTCTTCGCGCAGAAGTTCAAGACCCTGTTGCAACACCGCGCTAAGGCTCGAATACCGGCCTTCCGCGACCAAGGTGCGGGCAAAGTCATCCTGCGCTTCGGTCAAGGAGATGGAGGCTTTGACACTCATATCGTACCTGATGTTGCGGGCTGACTAGTACCATGCCTACACTACTCAGTAGCATATTTCAATCCGGCGCTGAATAGGCCGCGCAACGCAACGATGATCCAGCCCAGACCGGCCAAGGCAACAACGAGCAAGTTGTCGCTGCCCCACTGATTGATGACGATGCCACCGACAGCCCAGCAGATGGCAACAGTGTAGGTCCAAGCTGAGGGGCTGCCTGTCTGTACCAGAAGCGCTACGACCAAGGCGATGATGAGGCATAGTATTCCGGACAGCTGCGGGTCCATCAGGCCATATCCCGGAAGGACAATGCTAATAGATACAGCAGAAGCGACAGTTAACCACCCGGCGTAGAGCCCCACGGGCCCTCGCTTCCAGATCCTGTCATTCCGACCAGCGCAGCGCATTGCGAGAGTCGCGGTGGCAGCCATCGCCACTATCATGAACGTGGCAAGAATCGGCGAAATGTTTGCAACCCACAGCCAGCAGGTACCGATAACCAGGCTGACCGCCAAGTATCTTCGCATTTCATGCCAAGACGGATCCTCGGCCGCACGAAGTGCGCCGTAGCCCGCCCCTACAATGAGCCAGAGATAGATCACGGGCCAGATCGAAAAAGTCGGGCCTATCGGCTGTATAATCGGTTGGGGTTGCGGGTAGGGCAACTGGTCGGCGGTGTAGCCGGTGAACGGGTTCGTCACCAACGGTGCTGCCGCAAATGCTACGGCGAGCAGAAAAGTGAGGTAGGCCAATGTCTGCTTGCTCATGGGATTTGGTACTCGCTTTTGTTCACGCGGATGGTCTGGGTAGGAATTATCTGAGTATTCCTATTTACTTACACAACCTTAAAGGAACCCTCTCAATTCCTCGATCGAGCCTGCTTCTAACGGTGGTTTATCGGTTCGGATGCGATTGATCCGGGGAAACCTCATGGCGAGCCCGCTTTTGTGACGGCTCGATTCATTCAAACCCTCAAAGGCAATTTCCAGCACCAGTTCAGGCTTTACCGCCCGGACAGGGCCAAAGCGATCAATTGTATTATTGCGGACAAATCGGTCCAGTTCCTTCAATTCGGCGTCGGTGAATCCGAAATATGCCTTGCCTACTGGTACCAGTTGGTCGCCATCCCATACGCCAAAGGTGAAATCGGAATAGTAGCCTGAACGCTTGCCATGCCCGCGCTGTGCATAGAGCATGACCGCATCCACAAGCATTGGATCACGTTTCCATTTGAACCAGTTGCCGCGCTTGCGCCCCGCTATATAGGCGCTGTCGCGGCGCTTGATCATAACGCCTTCTATCACGCTGTTTGGTGGATCCGCGCGCAGTTTCGCCAGATCTTCCCAAGTCTCAAAGTCAAGCGGCAGAGAACGATCAATACGCGGATCATTCAGATCTGTGACGCAGGCTTGCAAATGGGTCTGGCGATCAACCAATGTGCGGGACCTCAGATCCTCGCCATTCCAGAACAGTACATCGTAGACCCGTAGCGCAGCGGGATGGCTTGCCAACATGGCTTTTCCAACCTTCTTGCGACCCAGCCGCTTCTGTAGATCGCCAAAGGGGGCAACGATGTCCTCACGCTTTACCAGCAGCTCACCATCCAGCACCCCGTCAAAATTCAACGCTTCGATCACATCGGGAAAGGATCCGGAGATATCTTCACCGGTGCGCGAATACAGTCGTCTTGTCCCGTCGTCGTTCACGGCTTGAACACGGATGCCGTCCCATTTCCATTCCGCGACGAAGTCTGCCGGTGAGAGGCTGGCGAGGTCTTCCAGATCGGTGCCGGTGGACAGCATGACCGGGCGGAAGGGGGCCGCGGCAAGGTTCACGGGTTTTTCGCCACCCTCTAGCCAAGCAAACAGAGGCAGATATGGCGGGGTCAGCCCGTGCCAGAGCTCTTCTATCTCGGTGACATCAACATTGCCAAACTGGGCCAGCGCGCTGCGCGCCAACCGGGCAGAGACACCAACGCGCAGACCACCTGTCGCCAACTTCAGATAAGCATAGCGCTGCGTCGGGGTCATCTGTGACAACCGCCGAGCGATGAGTGCGGGGAGTTGTGCTTTGGCGGTGCTGGTCAGTTCATGCACCGCATCGGCCAGCGACAGGTCAATCACCGTGTCGGAGTGCGGCCAGATCAGGGCCACGGTTTCCGCCAGATCACCGACAAAATCGTAGGACAGGCGGAACAGCTCTGCGTCTGTCTCCTCTGCCACCAGACCGCGCAGCAGGGAGGGTGTTACGTTGCGCAGGGCAAGGTCACCGGTGATGGCCGCAAGCGCATAGCCCCGGTCCGGGTCCGGGATGGCGTCAAACGCGGTCTTTAAATGTGCAATCTTGCCATTCCGCGATGGCGTGAAGGCGAGTTGCTCCAAAAGCTCGGCGAAGGCCTGCATCACTCTGCCTCCTCCTCATAGCCGACGAGCCTCAGGGGGCGGGCGGTGATCTGGTTCAACTCGCACCAGCGGACCAGCGCGTCCTCACGGCCGTGAGTTACCCAGACTTGTTTCGGGTTGAGATCCTTGATGGTGCGGGTCAGATCCGGCCAATCCACATGGTCGCTGAGGATCAGGGGCAGTTCGACGCCCCGCTGCCGGGCGCGGGCACGCACCTGCATCCAGCCGCTGGCAAAACAGATGACCGGATCGGGAAAGCGCTGCGCCCAGGTCGCGGCAAAGGCGGAAGGCGGGCCAAGAATAATCTGGCCTTTAAATGCCGCTTTGCCTTCTTTGGTGGTGGCCGGACGCAGTTCTCCCAAATCGATCCCCTGCGCGATGTGGTAGTCACATAAGCGCTGCAAGGCACCGTGGATATAAATCGGCTGATCCCAACCCGCCTGCCGCAACAGCGCGATGACGCGTTGCGCCTTGCCCAATGCGTAGGCCCCGACAAGGTGGCAGCGCTCAGGTTGGGACGCAACAGAGCGCAGCAGTTTTTCGATTTCGGACTGCGGACTGGGGTGGTTGAACACCGGCAGACCGAAGGTGGCCTCGGTCACGAAAACGTCGCAAGGGGCCAGTTGAAAAGATGCGCAGGCGGGGTTGTCCACGCGGGCATAGTCACCTGAAACGGTGATGGCGGTATTGCCGTCGTCGACAGTAATCTGACAAGAGCCCAACACATGGCCGGCGGGCGTAAACCGCGCGTCAATGCCGTCCACTTCCGTCCTTTCTTCAACGGCAATACGGGTGGCGCAGAAGTCCTCACCATAGCGTATTGCCATGATATCCAGCGTCTGGGGGCTGGCCCAGACCGTGCCGTGACCGGCGCGGGCATGATCGGCATGCCCATGGGTGATCATCGCGCGGGGCACCGGGCGTATTGGATCGATGTAGAAATCCCCCGCCGGGCAATAGAGGCCATCCGGCTGGGGGTGCAGTAACTCCTCCGGCAGGCGTTTTGCGCTCACGGGATTGGCTCCTTCGTGTCAAACCAACGGGTATCGGGAAGAAGCTAACCCAATCAGGTGTTTGGACAAGGGCTGTGGTGCTATCGACTGACAAATTCAGTGTTAAATGGATGGGGCTGGAACTATCTGCGGAGTCACGCGTTTTGCCCTTTGTGACGCAGCCATCCCAAAATATCAGCTGAGGAGACGACCCGTGGCGCAGAAGAATTTGACGCAAGGGGGGGTCTGGTGTGCGCTTGCAGCAGTGTCTGCACCAATGTCGCTGGGCATTCTGGGCGTGTTGAGCGTTGGTCTGGCTGATGCCTATTTCCTAGGTCAATTGGGAGAGGCACCGCTTGCGGCTGTAGGGTTCATCTATCCCGTGACAACAGCGGTGACATCGCTGTCGATCGGCCTGTCCGCTGGTGCAAATGCGGCAATTTCTCAAAGTCTGGGACGCGGCGATAGCGAGGCTGAAACCAACAGGCTGTCGATCCACGCCATCGTCTTGGGCACCGTGGTTGCGACATTGGTGGCGCTGGCGTTTTACCTGGGCGCGGGCGCTCTGTTCTCGGTGATGGGCGCGAAGGATGATGTGCTGGCAGAGGCGCGGTCTTATGCGCCATTCTGGGCGCTGTCGTTCCCGTTTTTAGTCGGCATGGCGCTATTGAATGCGGTGTTCCGGGCGCATGGGGATGGCGCAACCTCGGCGATGATCATGTTGGTGGCAGCCGTTCTTAATATCGCGCTGGACCCGGTCCTGATCTACGGGCTCGGCCCGGTGCCGGAGATGTCGACTGCCGGGGCTGCACTTGCCACTGCTATAGCGCGGGTTCTGACGCTGATTGGGGCTTTTAGCTACGCGCTTCGGATCGGGGTCATTCGCCCGCCAGAGGTGTTCACCGATGGCATCGGCGGTTCTGTGCGCGAGGTTATCCGTGTTGGCCTCCCGGCCGCATTTTCAAATGCGATCAACCCGGCCGGAATGGCGATGGTCACAGCCGCGGCGGCGACGCTGGGTGATACTGTCGTTGCCGGGCTCGGGGCTGCACAGAGGGTGCAATCGGTGGCTCTTGTTCCATTGCTGGCGCTGTCGGCGGGTATCGGGCCTGTTGTCGGGCAGAACTGGGGCGCGGATCAGCAGGCGCGTGCGCGTCTGGCAGTGTGGCGATCGTGGCAATTCTGCGTCGGATACGGGCTGGCCGTGGCTTTGGCGCTGACGCTGTTTGCATCTAACATTGCGGGGCTCCTTTCGTCAGATCAGGGGGCGGCTGCAACGACCGCGCAATACCTGCGCATCGTCAGCTGGAGCTTTCTCGGGTATGGCGTTTTGGTGACCGCCAACGCCGCGATGAATGCGCGTTCCAAAGCTGTTTGGTCGATGGGTTTGAGCCTGATGCGGATCTTTGCGGTCTATGTGCCGCTGGCGTGGCTGGGTGTCTGGATGTTTGGTTATGCAGGCATTCTTGGCGCTGCGGTAATCGCCAATCTGGCGGCTGTTCCGGGCGCTTATTTCACCGGTCGCAGGACGGGATTGGTGGCGCGCTGAAAGCGCCGTTCAACCGGCATTGAGGAAATCAATTAGTCTATCCTCCCCCAAGCGTAGCCCGCTGATTTGGCGCTGTGGCAAAGCGCTCAGCCGTGCTGCACGTTGAGGGTCTGGTAGCTCGGCCAATGCGATGATCTGCGGATGGATATAGCTGTTGCGGGCGATGGTTGGGGTGTTGTGTAGCCGCTCTGCAGCGGCTTCGGCCATCGCGGTGATGGTCAGGGTTGGGGCATCGAGAGCGACGGTAAATGCGGCGTGGCTGCCGTTCCAGGTGCGCAGGGTCTTGGCGGAGACCCCATCGCCGCAGAGCTCAGCCAAAACTTCCTGCACCTGCTCTGACCGCACGGCGCGGGCATTGCCGTCGGCGTCGACCCAAGAGATCAGTTCGGGACCGGCCAGATCCTGTGAGCGTTCAAGAATGCGTTGCAACGCAGGGCCACGTAGGGATTTCTCCACGGTCTGGCCACCCTTCGCCGTATATCTCAGCTGTATCACCTGCCCCGAAAAGGCGACGTGACGCGGGCGCAATGTGGTGGCGCCGTAGCTGCCGTTCTCCTCGGTGTAGCTGGGATTTCCAATTCTGAGCGAGCCGCGATCCAACAGGGCGAGTACGGCGGCGATCGCGGTTTCTTCGTCTCCAACAGGGCCGGTCAACCTGTCGCTGATCCAGCGGCGCAACACGGGTAGGCGCTCCCCAAAGATGCCGAGCTGGGCAAATTTCTGTTCGGCGCGGTGCGCCTGCCACTCAGGGTGATAGCGATATTGCTTCCGATCGCGGGCGTCGCGCCCGGTGGCTTGAAGATGGCCATTGGATAGTGGGCACAACCAGACATCTGTGTAGGCAGGCGGGACGCCCAAACCATTCAGTCGCGCCCGTTCCGCCGCATCGCCGATATGACTGCCATCGGGCATGTAGTAGGAAAACCCGCGGCCTCGACGGCGGCGGGTAACACCGGGCTGATCATCCGTGTAGTAGACCAGTTTCATTGCATTGATCCCTGTCTCAACAACGATGGACCATGAGGTTGGGGGCCGCCCGAGGTCAGGCGGCCCTCACGATATCAGCTCATAACCATGACTGATTTGACGTTCACAAATTCTTTCATGCCAAAGCCGCCGTGTTCCCGACCATAACCGGAATCCTTGACACCACCGAAAGGCATGTTGGGGATCGCAAGGCCGAACCCGTTGATGAACACCATCCCCGTGTCGAAGTGATCACGGGCGAGGGCAAGAGCCTTCTCGGTGTCCTTGGTCATGATGCCGCCACCAAGGCCAAAGCGGCTGTCGTTGGCGATGCGCATGGCGTCATCCTCGTCCTGCGCGCGGATCAATGCGGCGACCGGGCCGAAGAGTTCATCATCATAGGCGGGTTGGCCGGGGGTCACATTCTCAAGAACGGTGGCCGGGTAGAAGAAACCATCGCCATCTGGCATCTCACCACCGCAAAGCAGTTTGGCACCA
The DNA here is from genome assembly GCF_002407245.1 of Phaeobacter piscinae. NCBI lineage: Bacteria > Pseudomonadati > Pseudomonadota > Alphaproteobacteria > Rhodobacterales > Roseobacteraceae > Phaeobacter > Phaeobacter piscinae. Next base: position 63,780 of record NZ_CP010682.1, read on the forward strand.
CCTTCGAGACTGTCTTTCACCTGTTGATGAAGATCGTCGCGCAGGTCCTTTCGCGCCATCGGCCCGATGTCGGCATCTTCCCCCATCGGGTCACCAGGGGTGACCCGCTTCATCGCCTCGACATAGGCGTCGCGGAACTGATCATAGATGGCGTCCACCACGATGAAACGCTTGGCGGCAATGCAGGTTTCGCCATTGTTGTAGGTCCGGCCATTGACGCAGGTCTGGACGGCAGCCTCGATATCGGCGTCCTCTAGCACGATGTAGGCATCGTTCGACCCCAGCTCCAATACGGTTTTCTTCACTGCCTCAGCGGCCTTGGCACCGACCTTGCGGCCCGCGCCATCGCTGCCGGTCAGGGTGACACCGCGCACCAGATCGTGGCTGATCAAACTATCCGATTGATCATGGGAAATCACCAGCGCCTGAAACAAACCCTTCGGCAGGCCCGCGGCCTCGTAGATTTCCTGCAGCATCTGACCCGAGCCGGTCACGTTGGAGGCATGTTTCAGCAGCACGCCGTTGCCAGCAATCAAGCTGGCAATCGAATAGCGGACAACTTGATAAGCGGGAAAATTCCATGGCTGTATGCCATATACGACACCGATGGGTGAGTAGAAAATGTGCCCTTTCTCGCCACCCTCGATATCGCGTTCTTCCGGGGCGAACGCAGCCGGGGCTTCGGTCGCGCTGTAGTCACAGATCGCGGCGCATAGATCGATCTCCTGATGGCTTTGCTTGAGCAGTTTGCCCATCTCCTTTGTCATCAGTTCTGCAAGCTCATCCTTGCGGTCGCGCAGGGCCGCGCCAATAGATTTGATGACTTTTGCGCGATCTTCCACCGGGGTCAGCCGCCATTCCAGGAACGCTTTGTGACTGCTTTGCACAGCGTCCTCCAGCGCCGCATTGCTGAGCACATCATAGGTGTCGAGCGTCTCGCCAGTGGTGGGGTTCACGGTTGTGATTGTATCGGACATGGTCTGCCTTTCGTTCTATCGGCAAGAGAGGGATGCCTCTGCCTGTCTCTTGCAGGCACAACGTAGCGTCGGCGATTGGGTTCCCGGTAATCGCGGGAACGTGAGGTCGCATCCGAAGTTGTGGGATGGGTCGGCCTGTTCATCGCAACTTGGATTGCCTTCCCCTTAATGAGAACATATATAGAACATATGACTCGACAGACACTGGATCAAAAACTCGCCATCCTAAGTGATGCTGCCAAATATGATGCCTCTTGCGCGTCTTCTGGCTCAACCAAACGCGACTCACGCGATGGGAAGGGGCTGGGCTCAAACGAGGGGACGGGGATCTGCCACGCCTACGCGCCAGATGGGCGCTGCATCAGCCTGTTGAAGATCCTGATGACCAACTTTTGCATCTATGACTGCACATATTGCGTGAATCGGGTGTCCTCGAATGTACCGCGCGCACGGTTTTCGGTGGATGAAGTGGTGAAGCTGACCATCGAATTCTACCGACGCAATTATATCGAAGGTCTGTTCCTGTCCTCTGGGATCATCCGGTCGCCGGACGCGACGATGTCGGATATGGTACAGATTGCGCGTAAACTACGGCAGGAAGAGAATTTTCGCGGTTACATCCACCTCAAAACCATTCCAGATGCAGCACCGGAGCTGATCGCTGAGGCTGGTCTGTTGGCGGATCGCCTGTCGATCAACGTCGAGATGCCGAATGATGCAGCAGTGCGCGAACATGCGCCGGAGAAAGATCCCAGCCAAATCCGCAAGGCGATGGGCGATGTGCGCCTGCGCAAGGAGGCTGCCAAGGATCGCAGCCACACAGGCCGTCGCCCGCCACGGTTCGCCCCGGCAGGGCAGTCCACACAGATGATTATCGGGGCGGATGGGTCAAACGACGCGATGGTGCTGGGCCAGTCGACCCGGCTTTACTCCAGCTACAAGCTGAAGCGGGTTTATTATTCTGCATTCTCTCCCATCCCCGACAGCTCGGCCAAGTTGCCGCTGATATCCCCGCCATTGCAGCGCGAGCATCGCTTGTATCAGGCAGATTGGTTGCTGCGGTTTTATGATTTTCAGCTTGATGAGATCACCTCGGTGACGCCGGATGGCAATCTGGATCTGCATATAGACCCCAAATTGGCCTGGGCGCTGGCCCATCGTGAAATGTTCCCGTTGGATGTGAACCGTGCCAGCCGTGAGATGCTGTTGCGGGTGCCGGGGTTTGGCGTGAAGACGGTGAACCGCATCCTGAGTACCCGGCGGCACCGGTCGCTGCGATATGAGGATCTTCTGCGCATCGGGGCCTCAATGAAGAAGGCCCGGGCCTTTGTCGTGGCGGGTGGTTGGACACCGGGTCGGCTGACGGACAGTGTCGATTTGCGGGCGCGGTTTGCACCGCCACCAGAACAGCTGGCCCTGTTCTGATGTACCATGCTGAAATGCCTGTAATCGGGACCGGGGAGGCCTGGCGCCGCGCTGCGCGGGGGTTTCTGGCACAGGGTGTTCCACCTGAGGCAATTCTCTGGAACAACGACAGCACGGCGCCGGATCTGTTCGCATCGCAGACCCGCCCGCCGCCCAATGGAGATATCCATGTGCCGCGCGGCTTTGTCACCTTGGCGGATAAGGTGGTCTGGCACATCGATCCGAGCCGGTTTTCCCGGCTCTATGGGTTTCTCTGGCGCCTGCGGGGGGCGCCTGGTCTGATGAGTGATCGGGGTGATGTGGATTTGGCCCGGCTGCGGCAGATGGAAAAAGCTGTGTCGCGCTGCCAACACAAGATGAAAGCCTTCGTCCGGTTTCGTGAACTGGGTGACGTGGATGCGCCGCGCCGGTCCTTCGCGGCGTGGTTCGAGCCAACACATCACACGGTGGAACCAACGGCAACGTTCTTTGCCCGGCGCTTTGCCGATATGGACTGGCGCATACTGACGCCGGATGTTGTAGCGATATTTGAGGGGGGCGAGTTGCGGTTTGAGCCCGGCCTTCCCCGGCCCGAACTGCCGCAGGATGCCAGCGAACAGCTCTGGATCACCTATTTCCGCAATATCTTCAATCCGGCGCGGCTGAAGGTTCAGGCCATGCAGTCAGAGATGCCAAAGAAATACTGGAAGAATATGCCGGAGGCCGCCGCCATTCCGGAGTTGATCGCCACAGCCCCGGCGCGGGCGCGCGCCATGGCGGAAGCCGCACCAACCTTGCCACCGGTGCGCGCCGCGCGGGTGCAGGCCCGCTTGCCAGAGGCAAACCCCTATTGGCAGGGACCGGCAGATGAATTGCCCGCGGCGATCAACAGCTGCACTCGTTGTCCGTTGTATAGCCCAGCCACTCAGGCCGTGCCCGGTGAAGGTCCAACAGATGCGGATCTGATGATTGTCGGCGAACAACCCGGTGATCAGGAGGATCTGGTGGGGCGGCCATTTGTGGGGCCCGCCGGGCAGCTGTTTGATCAATTGGCGGCTGAGACGGGGCTGCCGCGGGCGGCGGCCTATGTCACCAATGCGGTGAAACATTTCAAATTCATGCCCCGAGGTCGCAAGAGACTGCATCAACGGCCCAACGGATCGGAGATCCGCCATTGTCAGGTTTGGCTCCGGGCTGAACTGGATCTGGTTCAACCAAAGCTGATCCTTGCGCTAGGCGCGACAGCGGTGGAGGCATTGCTTGGGTCGGGCAATGATATCCTGCAACGGCGTGGCACGATTGAGCATCGCACCGACGGGACCCCTGTCCTGATCACCTTGCATCCGTCTTATCTGCTTCGGGTGCCTGACCCCCATCTGCGCGCGCAGGCAACCGAGGATTTACGGGCAGACCTGCGGGTCGCAGCTGATTGGTTGGTTCAGTGCGAGACGTCGGGCAGGCCTTAATGCGAGCCGCCACTAAGGCCCTGCTCCTAGTCCGTGCTTGTGGTGCTGGTCGACCCTGAGGAGCCAAGGCCCGCGACCAACGCCAGACCCAGAAGACCAATTGCAGGTGCAATCATCGGTGCGAATTGACCTGCAACCGGTTCAATGAACAAAAGACACGCGTCCTCTTCCGCGTTGCGGTCATCCTCGCAGTCCAGTTGGTCATCTGTGGTCTTTGCCGTCTGCGCCAGACCGGAACCTGCCATCAGCAGAAGGGCAAGGGCGCAGCTTACGATTGGGCGCATGATATAGCCTATCGCCGTTTGTCCCATCAGTTCACCGCCGCCGCGACGGGTGTTGTGATCAGGGAAGGGGTGATTTGGCGTAGGGTACGGCCCCATTTGGTGACCGGGTTCTCGGCGACGAAGATCACATCATCCGGCCGTAGCTGGAATTTGGTTGCAAGTGTCAGGTTGGCCGCACTGCTGGCATTCAGATGCCAGGCGGTCACCGCGCCGAATTCACGCGGGTCGCTGGAGGCGCGCAGCACATAGACTTGCGAAACATCACCGGTTTCGCGCGCGATCCCACCACCTGCATCGTAGAGCGCATCCGCTAACGAGGCTTGGCGTTCATAGGGCAGGGGATAGCGGGTCTGTTTATCAACCTCGCCGGTCAGATAGACATAGTCACGGTCATTCGCGCCAAGATCTTCGCGCGCCTCAAAGGTGCTGCGCTGTTCTGCATAGTCACTGCGGCGCAGGGAGATCGCAGTGTTCAGCTCGCTCAGTTCCTGTGCGCGGGCAGCGAGCGTTGTCTGCTTCAGGCGTATCTGTTGTTCAAAGAAGCGCTCCGCGCGGTTGAGATTGAAATCCGTATCGACAAACACGGCATCGCCGGAGATGAGGCGTGTGTTTTGCAGATCGGGGCTGGCGTAGAAATCTGTAAGCGGGATCTGATAGAGTTCACCGTCGCGATAGATCCTGACAGAGCTGACGTCGATATCCGCTACGGACACGCTTCCCGCAGCGGCCAGCGCCTCGCTGAGGTAGAGCGGTGTCAGGGTGATCGGCAGAACACCGGGCTTTCCAACGGCTCCGCCAACGGAGACGCGGCGCGAGTTGAACTCGGCGATTTCGAGGCTGAAAGTCGGGTCGAACTGAGCTTCGACCAGTTTCTGGAACAGCAATTCCTCCGCATCCTCAATCGTCAGGCCCGCAATGCGCACGCGCCCGACATCGGGAATATTGACCGATCCGTCATCCTGTACGGTATAGCCATTGCGGCTGTTCTGCGCTGCCAGCAATCCGGTCAGCTCTTCCAGCGTGTTGCGTGTCGTGGGGGTTGCCAGCATGACAACATCACCAACCCCGATCTGATAGGACATTTCTGGAACCGCCGGAGGACGCTTCAGGGCAAGGCGCTGATTGCGCAGGCCCTCCTGAGTGGATGGCGCCTCTGGCAGTCGCCCCGCGCCGCGAACAGAAACACCCGCGCCGGTACCGGCGGTGCGCGCGTAGGCCTCCGGAAGGGATTGCGGGGCGTAGGCGGCCCGGTTGGCTTGCGTTACGGTTTCGCCAGTCAGCGGCACCACACGCACCTGTGTGCCATCCCCTGCACCGGGAATGACATCAGAGCTGCGATAGACGGTTGAACATCCTGCCAGCGCAAGGGCGGCGCAGCAGATCATGGAAATCAGGCGCAAGGTCTTTCCTCCGGTCGGGGTGGGATGGCGCTGGCAAGGCGCGTTGAGGGCGCGGATCATGGTGTCACCTGCAGCCGTGTTGTTACTGTACCAAGATAAGGTCCGGTCCACTGGCGGCTCTGGATGAGCCTGTTGTCGGTTGCTCGCAGCCAATAGAGGTTCAGGAAACTCTGGTCCGGGTTGACACAGCTCTCGGCGATCAGGAGGGTGGCGATTTCCTGGCCTGCAACGGTCAGCGTGCGGTTGCCGCGATCCCTGATGTCGCAGTGGTAAGTCCGGGTCTCAGTCTCATCATTGCCGGTCAGATAGCTGTGAAATCGCTCTGCCGGACCTTCTGCATGTGCAAAAACACGACGACGAGACTGCTCCAGGTCCACAGCCATCAGGCCCGCGCCGAAGCCACGGGTTGCGCGCAGCAGTCCCTTGTCGGTCTGCAGGCTCGCCCCGTCGGAGGACAGCCATGTGACCAGCCCGGCGCGGCGGGTTTCCTGCAGCATTACACCGCTTCTTCCGGTCTTGAGAAAGCGGACCTGCATCTGCTCGGCACCGGCGTTGGCCAGCATGGCGGCGCGTGCAGTGGTCTGGTCCGAAAGACCTCGTGTCAGCTGCTCTGTCGTCAGGATCTCGCGTTCATCATTCGTGCAGGCCGCAGTGCTCAGGCAGGCGAGGGCTGCGATGGCACTGGTGAACCGGTGGAGGCGTCGCGCGGTCATCATCTGCTGTAACGCCCCCATTGTGCCGCAAGCGCCCGCCCACGGCTGTCTCTGACCTTGTCATAAAGGCGTGTCTGTACGTTCAGGCGGGCACCGCCGTCCCGCAGGACCGGGCGGATGACCTGTGTGATGCTGCGACGGGAGGGTTTTCCGGTGAGCCAGGCAACCGGCACCTCAACACGAATGCCCTTGTCAAAGGAGCCCTCGCCAAATTCTTCGTAGGAGGCGTCTGTCAGCGTTGCAAATGCGCCGACTTTGAAGCCGTTGTTGAACTCCCGATCAACGGTAACCGTGGTGCCCCAGTCGCCGGCAAGATACCGGCCCATATCGACCTGAACATGATAGTCGCCGCGAGTTTTGTAGTAGACGGAGGCATGGCCGGTCATGACGTCATAGTCCTGGAACCCGAACTGGACATCAAAATCGCGCTGTCTGGCATAGTTCAGCTCCGCTCCAAGTGCGAGGCTGCTGCCAACTGGAAACCAGAGCAGCTCTGCTGAGATGCCGCCGAACATCTGCTCAAGGTAGCCTGCGGTGACGCGGGCAAACAGATCCTGACCGGGCCGCCAGCTATAGTCAGCGGTCAGATGGCTGAGGCGCAGGTCGGATTCTGATGCATAGCGCGCCCAGTCCGAACGAACCCGGGGCAAAACTGAGTTCGACGGGCGGGCCGAGGCATCAAGGTTGCCAACCACTGGCTGACGCAGCTGACCGGTAAAGGTCCAGCCGGGCGCAGGCTGGTAGCTGGCTTTCAGCTCCGCGCCGATCTCATAGCGCAGCGGCTCATCCGGATCAAAGAAGGAAAGTTGCGTATAGGGCCCAAAGCGATAGGTGAAGCGGGGAAAGGCAGCAACATCCTCATCCACAGCGATGCGGTCCGGGGCATCTTCGATCTCAGCGCGGGCGAGGCTGCGCCACGCTTCATCCAGATCCCCCTCCAGCTCGTAGAGGTCGCTGCGCTGGCTTTTGATGCGGGTTGTGGGCAGTCCGTTCTCAGCTAGCGTCACCTCAAAATGCTGCAAATGGGGCGGCAGAGTATTGGCCATGACGCGGGTTGTGCGCCCAACCGCTTGCGCCGCCGCGCCGTAGCGCAAATTCTCCACGGTGATGCGCGCGCTGGACCCTTCGCGTTCAAAACTGATCAAGCGAAGGCCCTCTGCCTCCAGCTGGGATTTCAGCACATCGTTCAGGCGGGGAGGTTGTGGTTCATCAGGCCCGCCCTGGGCGAGGTTCCAACTCGCCACTGCCACCTGTTCGGCTGGTTTCAGCGCGGGCGCTGCCGCCCCCTGACCACCGGGTGTTGCGGCGCGGCGCGGGTCAAACGCATAGCTCAGCTGCACGGCAAGCGCAGAACCATTCAGATATGACCCGCCCAGGGTCACGCCATTGTCGAACTGATAGGATGCCCCGATATTGAAGGGGGAGCGAACATCGCTCAGCCCGCGCTGAGCCTCTGCAGCATAGGTGTCGGAGGAATATTCCGCCATCACAGACCATTGCGGAGTCACATCCCAGCGCAGCCCACCGAAGAGGGCAGCGTCGCCCCGGAACCAATTGCCGAAATCCAGCTGGCCTGTGGTCGATATGCCACCGGCATTTGAATCTTCACGGGTATCAAACCGCCCATTCAGCGCGGTCAGCGGATTGCGCTGCCCGCCGCGTCCCGCCAGCCGCCCCCATCCGATCCCGCCGGTAACGATAACATCGGGCGTCACGTGTTTTGTTGCGACAAGATATTCACTGGCATAGACACCGGTGCCTCCGAAATCGCGCAGGCCAAGGGCAATGGCAGGCCCGGCAGCGGTTTCTCGGCGCAGCTGAAAGTGAACATCAAAGCTGCGGTCATAGCGGCTGAGACCCACCCCGGAATCGAAGTCCCGCAGAAAACTGTAGCGGAAGCTGCCGTAGACATTCGGCAACATTTGAAACGTCAGGGTATTGCGGCTGGTGTTCTCAAAGTTCGAGGTGGTCAGCGCCAGTGTTCCATCCGGCAGAACCTCAGCAGTTGGCATATCAACCAACCCCGGGGTCCCATAGGTCGACAGAGTTTGGGCTGGGGCGCGGATTGCACCCAGCGGGCCGCTGAGCGTGCTCAGACAGCCAATCAGAAGAATTGCGTGTACCCGCATTCCCACCCAGCCTCGTCGTGCCCACCTTTTTTGGTGGTGCTTCTTCACACTGCGCCCAACCCCGCCTAACACTAAACCCGCAGATTTGCCGGTTGAAACAGCGTCAGGCCCCCAGGGAGCAGCGATTATGTTCAAAAAGTTAATTACCGGAGTTCAGGGAAAATCGCAAGATTTCGTAGCTCTCAACCCAGAGCTGCGCTTTTACGTGATCGGAGATATCCATGGCTGTGATGACCTGCTGGCCAAACTTCTGGGGCAACTTGATCCTGATCTGCCGGTGGTTTGTCTTGGCGACTATATCGACAGGGGAGAGCAGAGCGCGAAGGTTTTGCGGCGGCTGATGGCACGGCCTGATATTGTTGCCCTGACCGGCAATCATGAGGCGATGCTGCTTGATTTTCTGGCGGACCCAATCCCGAACGCGGAGATCTGGCTGCGCAATGGCGGATTGCAGACGCTGGCGAGCTTCGGCGTGGGTGGGGTTTCGGAACAATCCTCTGCAGCTGACCTTGAGAGTGCGGCGCAGACGCTGCGCGCGGTGATGGGTGCCGAGATGATTGCGTGGCTGGAGACCCTGCCGGCCTGCTGCCAATCTGGCAATGTCTTCATGGCCCATGCCGGTGCCGATCCCGAGGCGCCATTGACGGCTCAGTTTCGGCAGGCGCTGGTGTGGGGCCGCCCTGATACGCGCCGCCTACGTCGTGAGGATGGTATCTGGGTCGTGCACGGCCACTGGATCGTGAACGAGCCGACCGTCGCCGAGGGGCGGATCGCATTGGATACTGGCGCATTCGCCACCGGCCGTCTGACAGCGGCAGAGATTGATCGCGGCGAGGTTACGTTTATCTCGACGTGAAATGGATCTTCTCATGTCGGGGAACGGAAAGCCGCTTGGCGCGTTTCTCATCAAACCTACATGCTGACGGGGCGAGGGTGGCGGACGCTTTTCCTGGTCGGGCGGGTTGCTGATTGCGATAGCATCAGGAGGAGCGATTGATGACAACAGCCAAGAAGAATGACCCTGAGCTTTGGCAGGAGGTCAAGGAAGAGATCACGCAAAGCGATAAGGGCGGTGAGCCGGGCGAATGGTCCGCCCGAAAGGCCCAGCTGGCTGTGCAGATGTACAAGCGACGCGGCGGGACCTATGCAGATGACGGTCCCGATCAGGACGAGACTGACCTCAACCAATGGAGTGAAGAGGATTGGGGCACAAAATCCGGCGCCAAAAGCAGCGACACCGGCGAGCGCTACCTGCCCAAGGACGTCCGGATGGTTCTGACCGAAGATGAATACCAACGCTCAACCGCGAAAAAACAGAGCGATACGCAGGATGGCAGTGAGCAGTTTTCCGATCAGCCTGATGACGTCCAAGACAAAGTTGCGCAGATGAAGGAGAGCGGCCCGACCTATGATATGCTGTACGAGCGGGCGCAGGATTTGGAGATCGACGGGCGATCTGAGATGTCCAAGGAAGATCTGCTGAAGGCGATCCGTCAATCAACCGATGACAACGGTCGTGCCAAGGGCAGCGAGGCCGCTCTGAATGCGAAAACCAAATCCGAATTGTACCAACACGCACAGGATCGCGATATTCCCGGCCGCTCTGACATGACCAAATCTGAACTGGTTGATGCCTTGGCCAAGACCTGACTGGGTCTAATCAAAGTCGTTTCTAGTGATGAGGATTGTACTAAGGTCCTCATCCTTCTTGCAGCCACAGGTGCGCGGGGTGTGTGCCTATCTGGTACCGCGCAGAATACGAACCGTTACCCCGCCAGCTTGCGCATGGCCATTTCGATCGGGCCGGTTTTGGCAAATCGTGACCAGAGCCACGCATACCCGGTCGCACAGATGCAGAACAGAAGGGCTGCCGCGACGGCGGTCTCAGGCGTCTGGCCTTCCAACATGTTCATTTCTTCAAGAATACCCATGCCGATGAGAATATGCGCAATATAAAGCGTCAGGGTCTGGCGGCCCGCGGGGGCCAATGCCTGCACGATGCCGAGCTGTTGCAGCGTCGGCGTCACCAACAGGCATCCACCGATCACGATGCCGGCGGAGGAGAGCCCGGCGATCATGTAGAACGGCATTGGCGGGATTGGCAGTGTTGTCGCCAAGTCTGCCAGTTCAGGATCAATCTGCTGAAGACTTTGAACCGCGATTGCGCTGGTTGCTTCGGTCACCGTGTAAATCACCGCGCCGACGAGGATAAGGCCGATCTGAAATCTTCGGCTCTGCAATGGCATTCGAGACAAGACGATACCGGCAAGCAGAAATGCAAGCCAGGGTACAACAGGGTGCCAGCCATTGAACAGAAGATGGCGCAAAAACCCCGTTATCGTCCAGAGGTCTGCATAGGTATAAAGCTCCCAATCCCAGCCGCTGTCGTAGTTGAAGATCAATAGCATCACTGGAAACATCAGGATCAGTATGGCAGTGAGGGATGCAAGCACCCGTGTCGACGCTCTCAGCAGGACAGCCGCGCACATGAAATAGACGGCATAGTAATGCAGGATATCAGCGTCAAATATCAGCATGTTGATCATCCCGAGGCCCATCAGGAATGCAGCGCGCCGTACCGTCGTTGCAGCGATGCTTCCAGTTGACCGGTCTGACGCAAGGCCCAGCCCAATCCCGGCCAGAACGACAAAACATGCGGCCGCGCGCCCTTCAAGAGCGGTGCTGAGAAACGCCACAACACCCGTGCCGCCCTCGGCCCCCATGGCGATCTTGAAGTTGACAATGACCATTCCGACAAATGCGAAATAGCGTGCAAGGTCCAGGCCTTGCAGACGGGTTGCGAGTGTGGAGCTCATAATGATTCCAAAATGAATGAACGTACGTTCATTATATGAGGTGCGCATATCCCAGTTCAAGGCGCCAAAGGCGCCGCGCATGTGTTTATATGTCGACGTTGGTCACGTAGACCGGGCGAGCTTAATTTCGGTGCTTGCTTAGCCCAATGCGCCGAGCAGGGCTTGCGATGGGGTCCCGGTGACAGGCAGGCCACGGCTTTGCTGATAGGCGCGGATGGCGTTTTCGCTGTTTGGTCCGATAACGCCATCAGCACCGCCAGTGTCAAAGCCCTTCGCGGTCAGGCGTTTCTGCAGCAGGATACGATCATCCTTGGTCAGCCCATTTGCGTCTGGTGGAAAGCTGCTGCGCAGGGGGCCGGCCCCACCGATACGATCCGCGAGATGACCAACCCCGATCGCGTAGGCGTCAGAGTTGTTATAGCGCTTGATGGCGCGGAAATTGCTCGTGACGGCAAACTTCGGACCGCCTGCCTGGGGTTGGATGAGTGTTCCGCTGGCGGCGGCTGTTCCGCTCACCTCTTGACCCCAGCGCAGCCCGCGGGTCCAGCCGTTGCGGGCTAAATAGGCGGCGGTTGAGGCGAGCGCGTCGCTGGGATCTTCGGACCAGATATCGCGACGACCATCGCCGGTAAAATCAACGGCAAAGGCCTGATAGGACGTAGGGATGAACTGGGTATGCCCCATCGCACCGGCCCAGCTGCCTGTCATGCGTGCGGCGGAGATATCGCCATTCTGCAGGATTCTAAGGGCAGCCATCAGCTGTTTCTCGAAAAAGGCGCCCCGCCGGCCGTCAAAAGCGAGGGTTGATGTGGCGGAGATGACCGGCACGTCGCCCCGACGCTCTCCGAAAAAGCTCTCAAGACCCCAGATCGCAGTGATGATTTCGGCATCAACACCATAGGTCTGCTCAAGCGCGTTGAGAGTGCCGCGATGGCGGGCATAGGCCGCGCGCCCTTTGCTGACGCGTTCGTCGGAAGCGGCAATAGAGAGGTAATCCTCAAGGCTGCGTTTGAACTCTGTCTGGTTGCGGTCGCGTTTGATCACACCCGGCAGGTAGCCTGCGCCACGAAACGCTGCATTGAGAGTGCTGTTGCTGATCCCGGCGGCGCTTGCACGTTGGCGAAACCCGGCAACCCAAGCATCATAGGCCGCGTTGGGCACCGGGCGCAGATCGGCCGGTAACCCGCCGACAGTGCGCGGTGTCGATGTGTTGGTTGCCCCTTCGCTGCAGGCCCCGAGGCCAAGCGCCATCAGTCCGAATCCGAAGCTGCGTCGTGAAATGCTCATCTGCCTGCCTGCCATTTGTTTTTGTCACTACAATCCTATCGGATCACTGCGGTGCTGCAAGGCTTTGGCTGGCGATTATTCGCCTGTCATGACGGAGGGGCGTCAGCGCGCCTACTCTGGATCACCATCTGTGGTGGTGAGGCGATAGGTGCTCCGCTCGGCGGGCGTCAGGAGGTAGATTTCATCGGATGGCGTCATCAGCGCAGGTTGCATCATCAGCGGATCAACGCCCATTTCCTGAAGATAGCTCATGACCTCACCCTGACCGCGCTGGATCTGCTCTACGGCGACAAAGGCGGGCAGCACCGTATTTTGGCCGAAATAATGCTGATGTACGCCGATCATGGCGTCTGCATCTGCAATTCTGCTGACCCCGGCGGCCAAAATATAGGGGCACGCGGACAGGCAGATGTCACTGGCACTCATCACAGTGTTCATATCTCGTGCGCGCAGGGCGCGACCAATGGTCAAAGCGTCAGAGACGGAGCCGCCCGGGCTGTTGAGGTAGGCTCGTGACGGCAGGGTTTCCAGCGTCTCCAGATAGTCGCTAAAGCGCGTCGCGTCGCCCTCGGCGATCCGGCCAGTCAGGGTCAACACGGTTTCGCCCTGCCACTGAGGTGTGGCGAAGGTCAGCCTGTCGGGCATATTCTCAGTGCTGGGCAATGGTCGGCTGCCAGGGGAAGGCGGGCGATCTGGCAGCTGTGTGGGAGTGTATCGCCTGGTCTGATCGCCAGGACCAATTGGTGCTGTCAGCTCCGGTGCGGTAGAGGGCCAAGCCAGTTGCGGGATAAGCTTTGCAAGATCCGTTCCGAGCAGGACAGCCGCAAACCCGAGTTGCGCCGCAAATACCCATCGCAATACGCGCCAGGTATCTGGCCTTTTTCGACGGCGCGCGACAGCTATCGGCTGGGGGTCGTCGCGATCAATCGGCACGGCGTTTATTGTCCAGACTGGCGATATCCGGCGGCTGACTGCCGGGTGCGGGCGGGGTTGCGGCGAAGGGGCCCGCGCGTTCCAGAGACGTGTCAATATCCCGGATGGCTGCCACGGCGGCGCGCAGCTCTGCTAGCGTCATTGTGTCCTCGGTGGCGGCCCCTTCACGGCCGGCACGGATTGCCGCTTGTGTAATGGCGACAATCAACACCAGCACCGCCGGCAGGAGGTCAATCGCAATCGCGCCTGCCCAAGAGGGTACGAAATTACCCGCGTAGAGAATAACAGCATCCGCAGCAGAAACAGGAGTGTAGGTGGTATCACGTGGCGGGGTCATGCTCAGAACCGCGCTGGCCGCAGTGCCAAGCCCATCTGCGCGTTGCGCCAGAACACGGCGAACGCTGTCGATTGTGGCCTGCTGCCCCTGTCGGGTGGCCGCATCAGAACCGTCCAGTTCTGGTGTAACGACACTGTCGGAAAGGTCGCGCGCGGCCCTTTGGACCAGTGGGGCGACCGACAGTTGGCGCAGCTGGGTGATGACATTGGCAAGGCGCACAGCCTCTTCTGAAAAGAGGACTGACCGCTGGGCGACCGGACCTTGTTCGACTGTGAGCGCCCGCATGCGTGACAGGATGGCGTTGCCCTCATCAAAGGCTGCCTCTACCAAGGGTTGCTGGCTGGTGATCTGCGTTTCCAGCGCCGCCAACTCATCCGATTTCTGGCGTAGCAATCGGAATACTGCGCCCTGACCGGCGAAACCGGATAATTGACCGGTCGCCTCCTGTTCGGAGAGATCAACAAAGGTTTGGCGCACCCGCGCCACATCCCGCGCCAGGCTCTGGCCGCTCTGGGTGATTTCATCTGCCCGTTCCAATGCGGTCTGATAATCCTGTACAGTCACGGCCAGATGTTGCTCAACAGCTGCGGCTCCTGCCAAGGCTGCGGCATTTAGCCAGGATGACATTGCGATAATCGCAACCGAGCCTAGCGCCATCGACAGCACAAGACCGATACGCGCAGCGGCTGTCCGTACGGTTGGCACAAGGCGCATCATATAAGACCAGAATACAAAAATTCCGACGGATACGGCCACCGAATAGGCCAAGGCTGCAATCACCGAGAATGCGCCGGTGTCATCCAAAAGAGATGAGACGCCGAGATAGGTGTAGATCCCCGAAGCGACGGCCAGGACGCCAAGCGCAGTGCCTGTGATGCTATCAAGCCAGCTGAGGTGGTCCTCCAGATCGCGGGCGTTCTGCGCGGCGCGAGCTTCGCTCCGACTCAACCCGGTGGCGGATCCGGTTGCACGATCTGAGTGCTGGCCGCTGGGTTCCGTGGTCATGTGCGATGCTCCTTGTTGCTGGGTCCAAGATATGACGCAGAGGGGCAGATGCAATCGCTGCTGTCGCAGCGCTGGTGAATTGCCGCTCGAGTTACGTAGGTGAGTCAATCGCCGCCATCAGACGCGTCCCGGCCCTTGTCGAGATCTGGCTTGTGTTGTTGTGCCCAATCAACGATGGCGAGGATCAAAAATGCCAGCACCGACACCGTGGTCGCTTCAGCTAGGAAGCCAAATCCCACAGCAATGCCAACCACGCCGACGACCCAAATGGCCGCACCGCTGCCAACCCCCCGCAGCCTGCCGGTTTCGGTTGTAGACATGATCGCCCCGGCACCTAAGAACCCGATTCCACCCACAATACCCTGTATTGTCCGGGATGGATCGACGGCGGCAGTCCCGTTCTGCGTCGCAGCGGCAATATTGAGGGTTAGCATTGTCAGAGCAGCGCACCCAAGGCAAATCAACATGTAGGCGCGTGCGCCCAGTGGCTTCTTTTTGATTTCGCGGTCGAGACCGATCAGCAGGCCCAGTGCGACGGCGAGGCAGCACCGAAGTAGAAAACTGTCGTAGGCGACCATGGTAGCAGTCTGTGATGCGGACATCGTTGACCTTTCCAAGTGAGCAACCGAAATGCGCGGATACTGTCGCGATACGGCCATTGCACCCTATCCTTGCAAGAACGAAGGAAAATTTCCACCTCTCTATCCATGTATTAAAACTCTCTGTTTACACTCGGGGCTGCAGAGCGCTATCAAAACACTCACTCCACAGAGCACTCCGGCGCACCCTACGTCGGATCTCCAGCCGAAATGAGGTAGAGATGTCCGAAACCGCCACTGAAACTGTGCTCACGATTTTGCAGAATGATTTCGAGGAGATCATCGACGCCTGGATTTCTACCCAGAGCGACGAAGGCGTGCAGCGGACGGATCTTTTCAGCCACAAAGAAGGCCGCGAGCAAACAAGCGTGCTGGTGCGCGCATTGATCGTCGGCATCGAGAAAGGTGCTACCGGCGACCGGTTCGATCTGTCGAGCGACGCCTGGGCGGAGTTGCGCAGCGTGTTGGTCGATGTCACTAAGGAGCGCAGTTCGCGTGGTGTAAGCCCCAGCGATATGGCGTCCTTTGTGTTGGCGCTGAAGGCGCCGGTGTTCTATCGTCTCAAAGACAAACTGGCAAAATACCCGACCAACCTGGTTGAGGAGATCTGGTTCTTCAGTCGGGTGATCGATGCCTTTGCGGTTTACTGTACGGAGGTCTTTATCGCCGAACGGGACCGCATTATCGAACAGCAGCGTGACCAGATGCAGGAGCTGTCCACACCGGTGGTTGAACTGTGGGACAAGGTACTGACCCTGCCCCTCATCGGCACGATGGACTCAGCACGCGCGCAAGAGGTGATGGAAAACCTGTTGGAAACCATTCTGCGCCGTCAGGCAGAGGTGGTTATCGTCGACTTGACCGGCGTGCAGACCGTGGACACCCAGGTGGCCCAGCATATGCTGCGGATGGCTGCAGCTGTGCGCTTGATGGGCGCGCAATGTATTATCAGTGGTATCAGCCCGACCATTGCGCAGACTATGGTGCAATTGGGCGTGGATGTTGGGGAAGTAACGACCCGGTCTACCATCCGCAGTGGGCTGGCGGATGCGCTGAACCGTGTAGGGTATGAGATTACCAGAAAGAAGGATCGCTGACATGTCCAGCGCGTCGGCCATCTACTTTGTCGAAGGCGTTCTGTTGGTTGCAATTCAAGAAGACATTTCCGACACTGATATCTTGGATTTGCAGGAGGCTCTCTCCGAGCGTGTGATGGACGAAGCTGCGCGCGCGGTGGTCATGGACATCAGTGCGTTGGAAATTGTCGACACTTTTGTGGGCCGTATCTTGGCGCAGCTGGCCAGTATGTCCAAGCTATTGGATGCCCAGACATACGTGGTTGGCATGCGTCCGGCGGTGGCAATGACTCTGGTGGAATTGGGCATGGATTTGCCTGAGAGCAAAACGGCGCTCAGCCTGACACACGCGTTGCGCGATCTGCGCGGCGAGAGCCGGGGATGATACCCACGGATGGCGTTCTGATCGGTATTTACGCGCTGATTGGGGATCGCGACGTCATTCAGGTGCGCCGAGTTGCCGGTCGCGAAATGGATCACCGCGGAGCGCGTACTGTTCAAAAAACCCGGTTTGTCACTGCAGTCAGTGAAATCGCCAGAAATGTGGTGATGCATGGTGGCGGAGGCGAAGCGCGTATCTATATGCACAGTGAACCGTCCGCGATCAGTGTGGTCTGTGTCGACAATGGGCCCGGGATTGCGGATCTGGACGCAGCGTTCAGCGATGGATTCAGCACTGCGGGCAGCATGGGGCGTGGCCTTGGTGGTGCGAGACGGCTGAGCGATGCATTGGACGTTGAGACCGAAGAAGGCAAAGGAACACGCGTAACAATGATGGCCCGGATATGACCCATTGGTTGCCCCTTTCAGATCCCAGCGACATCTCCGTCTGTCGCCGAAACGCGCGCCAGCTTGCGCAGGCCGCGGGGTTTTCGCGTCCCCGGACCGAAGAGATCGCCATCGTTGTCAGCGAGGCGGCGACCAATGTTCTGCGATATGCCAAACGGGGCCGTTGCCTGTTGCAACAAATGCCCGGCATCGGTGGTCCGCGTTTGGCGATGGTCGTCGTCGATCAGGGTCCGGGGATTGATACACTCGACAAAATGATGCGGGACGGGAGCAGCAGCGAAGGTTCGGCGGGGCTGGGTCTGGGTGCGATGCAACGGTTGTCGGACCAGTTCGACATCTATTCAAACCGTGATGAAGGCACAGTCGTTGCCTGTGAATTCCAGCTACGCCCATACCGGCCAGCCGCAGTGGACGTCGCGGGTCTTTTAGTGACGCACCCTGGGGAAACCCGCTGTGGTGATGCTTGGGATATGACCTGTGTGGCATCCAACACCGCCTCGGGTGGCAGACTGGATCTGATCCTCTGCGACGGGCTTGGCCATGGTCATCGGGCGGCCGATGCTGCTGAACGGGTACTTAAGGCCTTTGGGCAAAAGCCGGGGCGCACCCCTGCCGCGGCCTTGGCAGATATTTCGGATGATATCGCTGATACTCGCGGAGCTGTTGCGGCCTGTGTCGCGGTGGCTTCGGATGGGCGGCGCTTATCTTATGCCTCGGTTGGCAATATCGCTACGATCCGCGCACGGCTCGGCGAGACAAAGCGATTTGCGACGCGAGATGGCCATCTCGGAGGAGGAGTGCGTTCTCCATTTTCAGATGAGATCAGTCTCCAGCCTGGCGATACGGTGATTTTGCACAGTGATGGGCTTCTCACGTTGCGTGACCTTCATGAGAAGCCCGCTCTGCTGATGCGTTCGGCACTGTTAATTGCAGGAAAACTTATGGCCGAGAATTTCAGGGGACGCGATGACGCCAGTCTTGCCGTCATAAAAATTGCGAAAGAGATATAATTCCGTGTCCACCGCCTTGATTACATTGAAGATTGATACAGAACAGGATGTTCTGAGGCTACGATTCATCGCGATGGCGATCACCAAATCATTGCAATTCGGGACATTTTCGCAGACGCGGGCGGTAACGGCGCTACTTGAAGCGGCTCGAAATGCCCAACAGCATGCTGCAGTGGGGCGGGCTCGGTTGAGCTTGCAGGAGCATGGGAAGAAGGTGGCTCTGCGTGCCATTATCACGGATCAGGGGCCGGGTGTTGAGGGGCTCGAGGACATACTGCGGGGACGCAGAGGTGGGACGGGTCCGGGGTTGGGGCTAGGGTTACGTGGGCTGTCACGCCTTTCGGATCATCACGCGATACGCAGCGGGCCAGAGGGCACGGAAATCGAACTTCTGTTCCTGAGCCCGGTAAAAAGCGATGAGATGATCGCCTCTGTTCAGGCCGCGACTGATGCTATCAGCAAGATCCGCGATGCTGATCCTGTTGCTGAACTTGCAGAACAGAACCGGGTGCTGCTTGAGGCGTTGACGGAACGGGATCTCCTGATGAAAGAGGTTCATCATCGGACGGGCAATAACCTGGCGCTGATCGGCGCGCTGATCCGGATGAGCCGGAGAGGGGCCGAGGCACCGGAAACCGTCTCGGTGTTGTCGGACCTGGAGGCGCGGGTCCAATCGGTGATCCGCGTGCACGAACAATTGCAGCGTTCTGCGCGGGTCGATCATCTGCAGGCAGTGCCTTTCCTGCAGGAGGTCGCGACCAATGCCGAGGGGGCGTTCAACTCCGACAGTCTCAACGTGACGGTGTCGGTACGTGGTGACGACATTGAAATTCCCAGCTCTATGGCGATTGATCTGGGCCTTATTACGGGTGAGCTGCTGACAAACGCCTACAAGCACGCCTTTGTCGGGCGTGAGCAGGGAAATATTCTGGTTGAGCTGACCGAACAGGATGATGCATTGCGACTGGTGATCGCGGATGACGGGCGCGGCCTGGCCGAGGGTGATGCCCGGCCTGAGCGGTCAGGTTCTCTCGGCTGGCGTATGATCCGCAGCATGGTCGGAAAATATGCAGGCACCACTGAGGTGGATGGCTCCAATGGTATGCGGGTGCAGTTCACTCTGCCATTCGCCCGCGAACAGGCCGACAGATCAGCCTGATCTGGCCAAGGCGCACCAGTACGCAATGCCATGTTCGATGGCGCTGTCGTTGAAATCATACCCTGGATTGTGCAGCGGCATAGCATGGGCGCCGTCAGTGCCATTGCCCATCAAGACAAATGCGCCCGGCCGGTGCTGCAGGAAGGCCGCAAAATCCTCTGAAAACCCCACACGCCCATACTGCGCGTCGATGCTGCCAGCGGATCCTGCTGCAGCAACGGCCAATGTGGTTGCACCCGCGTCATTTACCAATGGCTGGAATGATGTTGAATAGGACACCTCGCAGCGGGCGCCTTGTGCGGCACAGATGCCACTGGCGATGTCGCGCATACGTTGTTCGATCGTGTGGGAGACATGGGCCTCAAATCCCCGACAGTCTCCGGAAATCAATACGTTGCTAGCCAGAATATTGCGCGCACCATCGGTTTCGAAATCCGTTATTGAAACGACGCAATGATCCCGTGCTGACACCGAGCGCGATGTGATTGTCTGTAGTTGGGTGACGATCGCAGCGCCTGTCACGATTGGGTCAATGGCTTTCTCCGGCATGGAGGCATGGCCGCCCCGCCCTGTGATGCGGATCTCGAAATTATCCTCAAAGGCACAGAAAGCGCCGGTCTCAGTCGCGAAGTGACCAAGCGGCATCCCCGGCATATTGTGAAGGCCATAAATCCGGGTGATATCAAAGCGATCAAACAGTCCATCGGCAATCATCGCCGCAGCGCCCGTGCCGTTTTCTTCATCCGGTTGAAAGAGAAAATGAACGGTTTGATTGAAATCTGGATCCTGCGCCAGACGCAGGGCAGCCCCCAGAAGCATGGTGCTGTGCCCATCGTGACCGCAGCCATGGAACCGGCCGGGATGGCGGGAGCGATAGGGGAGGTTGGTGGCTTCCTCAATCGGCAGCGCGTCCATATCGGCGCGCAGCGCGACCCCGGCGGTAGACTGACCCCGGGTCAGGGTGGCCAAGAGCCCCGTACCACCAATTCCGCGGGTCACCGTCAGCCCGGCCTGTTCCAGCTCTTTAGCAATGGCATCTGCGGTACGCGCGAGGTCAAAACCTGTTTCCGGATGCGCGTGTAAATCACGCCGAAAGGCGACGAGATCCAGCTCAGGCATCGTCAACGCCCCCCTCTGAGAGGATCACCAGTGGCCGCATGTCAGGAGATGTGCCCGCCTCCAGATCCTGAACCAGAGCCGCCAACCCGGCAGCGCCGGATGGGGTGCTGGCAATCCCGAGCGTGGCTGAGACCTCGACCCCTCTGAGCGCCTCTGTATCAGAGATGGTCACGTATCGGTTGGCTGCCTTGGACAGTATTTCGTAGGCGAGCAGTGAGGGTGTCTTGCAATCCAGACGCCCCATATTGGAGACCGGGCCGTCTACTGTCACCATTTCGCCCGCGCGTGCACTATGCTGAAGGCAAGGCGCGGCGTCGGGTTCAACCACGATGATTTCGGGCTGAACCGCCCAATTGGTGCGGATCATATAGGCCATCGCACCAGCCAGCCCACCGACACCAGCCTGCAGATAGACATGGGTCGGCCATTGGCCCGAGCTTGCGAAACTGTCACGCATTTCCTGCGCGATCACCGTGTAGCCTTCCATCACCAGACGAGGGGGCTCCGTGTAGCCGGGCCAGGACCCATCGGCTAGGTGAACAGCGCCGCTTTCCTCAGCGTCCTTGATGGCGGCGGCGATGCTCTC
This sequence comes from Phaeobacter piscinae, assembly GCF_002407245.1. Classification (NCBI taxonomy): domain Bacteria; kingdom Pseudomonadati; phylum Pseudomonadota; class Alphaproteobacteria; order Rhodobacterales; family Roseobacteraceae; genus Phaeobacter; species Phaeobacter piscinae. The sequence goes on from NZ_CP010682.1 coordinate 84,869, forward strand.
CTCATAGGTGGCACCGGAGCGGACGACCTCTGAGCCCTTGGCGCGCAGCCGCTGGACAAAATCCTTAGGGACGGTATCGGCGAGATGGATCCTGCAAGCCGCCCCAAAAAGCCGCGCTCCGGCGGCAACGGCCATGCCATGGTTCCCAGCACTCGCACAGACGAAGGTCACATGTGATGCCGCCGCCCGCCCGGCGTCACTGGTGAGATCATTTTCCGTCAGCCCGGTTTCGCGCATCAGCAACTCGGCGACGGCGTAGACACCCCCCATCGCCTTGAAGGCGCCAAGGCCCATCCGATCGGTTTCATCCTTGATCCAGACCTGCTTTCCGGCCACCTCATGCACGGCCAGTGGTGAGGGGCGATACGCGGGGCAGGCCTGCAGCATCTGCTGTGGTTTCGCGGGGTCGAGCGTGACATTGATCTTGTTCATACCGGCAGTCTAGGCAAGAGTGTTGCTGTGTTCTGGTCAATATTGGGCCACATGCGAAAAAATATTGCATACTGGTGAGGTTCTGTGGGCGAAAGACTCGATAAGGCGGATGTGACGCTGCTGACCCTCCTGCAGCGCAACACGCGGCTCGGGCTTGAGGCGATGGCAGCTCAGGCAGGGCTGTCTGCGGCCTCCGTCCAGCGGCGCCTGAAATCGCTACGCCAGCGCAAGGTGATCACGGATGAAATCGCATTGGTCGATCCGGCTAAGGTCGGTATGCCAATGACATTCGTGGTGATGGTGGAGCTGGAGCGGGAGCGGTTGGACCAGATTGACGCCTTCACTCGCCGGGCTGGTTCCGAACCGATGGTCCAGCAGTGTTACTATCTGACGGGCGAGGCGGATTTCTGTTTGATCTGCACCGCGTCGGATATGGAGGCCTTTGAAGAGTTGACCAAACGGCTGTTTTTCGAGGACTCAAATGTGCGCCGTTTCCGAACTTCCGTGGTGATGGGGCGCAAGAAAGTCAGCCTTGAAATTCCGGTCTCTGCCGGATGAAATCAGGTGGGCAGGGCGGTGTCTTGTTGCGGGGCCGCAAACGTGGTGCGTGCCGATTCCTAGTTATCACCGAACGGAGTGTCTGAGATGCTGTTTCGTTTACTATCTCTGTTGTTGATCCTCTTGGCGCTGCCATATGAGCCTGCGTTGGCCGTGGATCGCGCACAGGTTGAAAAGCAGTTTCAGCAGTGGTTGGTGAAGGAGATTTGGCCCGAGGCGCAGGCGACCGGGGTGCGGCGCCCGACATTTGACGCGGCCTTCTCCAGAGTGAGCTTGAACTGGGACCTGCCGGATCTGGTGCCGCCCGGCAGCAAAGCGGCCTCACCCCGCCGTCAGCGTCAGGCGGAATTTGGCGCGCCCGGACGATATTTCAACCGCGGTTCTGTTGACGGGGCAACCTCCATGGGGAGGCGGATGGCGAAGCGGCACGCGACCGCCCTGCGGCAAACCGAACGTCGCACAGGCGTGCCGGGTCGGATTATTCTGGCGATCTGGGGCCGCGAAAGCGGCTATGGTCAGGTAAAGATCCCTCACAATGTCTTTGAAGTTCTGGGCACCAAGGGCTTTATGAGCCGCCGCGCTGACTATTTTCGCCAGGAATTGATTGCCGCGTTGCAAATCGCTGAGGCCGGACATGCGCCTGAACAAGCGATGAGAAGCAGTTGGGCGGGCGCGCTGGGGCAGCCACAGTTCATGCCGTCCAGTTTTCTCAAGTTTGCCGAAGACGGCGATGGGGACGGACGCGCTGATATCTGGCGATCAGAAGCGGATACGATCGCCTCAATCGGGGGGTATCTGGCGCAACACGGCTGGGACAAGACCCGCGACTGGGGGTTTGAGGTTTCTGTGCCCGCGTCGGTATCCTGTTCTTTGGAAGGACCAGACCAAGGGCTGAGCATTCGCGAGTGGGAAGCCCGCGGCATCCGCCGCAGTTCGGGCCGAGCCTTTCCGGCGCATGAACGTGATGGCGTAGCCTATCTGATGATGCCGGCAGGGCGCAACGGGCCGGCATTCCTCGTGACACCGAATTTCTATGTGCTGAAGGACTACAACAAGAGCGATCTTTATGCGTTGTTTGTCGGGCATGTCGGGGATCGCATCCAGTTTGGCGTGCAGGACTTCCGGGGCGCTTGGGGCCGGGTGGACAGCATGCTGCGGTCTGATGTGGCCACCATGCAGCGCGGTCTGGAACGGCGCGGCCATGATGTTGGCGGCGCAGATGGGCTTGCGGGGTTCAAAACGCGGCGTTCGATCGGACGCTGGCAGGAGGCAACCGGACGGCGGGCGACCTGCTTCCCAAGTGCTGCACTGCTGGCTGACCTGTCCAGATAAGCCTATTACCTGACCACTGCGCCGACCGGTTCAGCGTTGATTTGCAGACCGTTCAGCTTTGGTTCGGCGCGATCATCCAGCCAGTGATAAAAGTCGGCAACCATCTCCGGCAACCCGTTGCGGGGCGGTGCAAGGCTGTCTCGCCTGGTAAAATCAAACGCCGTGTTTGCTGCGGGGACTGTCCCCTCGGGGACAGCGATGGGCAAGGCCTCTTTGGGTGCGAAATTAGATATTTCATTATATATATCAGACCACTGCCAGCTTTTCGCAACGGCAAAATAGCGGCCTTCCGTTTCAGGTTTTTGCAGAGCCGCCAGACATAGACCTGCAAGATCTACTGGATGGATCAGCGACATTGACCCATTGGGCATATTGCGATGCCAGGGGCGCCCCTTGACGGCCATGTCATGAAGCCGGCCCAGCACATGACCCTGATCATGGCAGGGCAGTAGCCCGGGGCCCAGGATCATACCCGAGAGCAAAATAACCAGACGCAAGTCACGGTCCTGTGCCAAACGTGTCGCGGCAATCTCCATCGCAGTTTTCTGGGCCGCGATGAATTTCCCGTGTTCAATCTGGTGCTCAAGGTCAGAATGGTGCTGCAGTTCATTCTTGATCGCGGGGGGCGGGTTTGGGTCTGCTGAGGCGGTGCTCGACAGGAGCACGATATCACTAATCCCGTTGCGATCCGCCGCTGTGATCAGGTTTCGGCAGGCTGTTTTTGCGGGGGTTACGCAATGCGCCATCCCTGCGCGCGGATCCAGATCGTTTGCAGGGGTCCCGTCCGGGGCGGTCCGAATGGATGGCAAGCAGGCAATGACCAAAGCATCGCGACCCTTCAGTGCGTTGGTAAAACTTTCAGGATGGGCGGTGTCTGCGGACACCAGGCGGAGCCTGTCGCGGGCGCCGGGTAAAGCCATGAGCGGAACAGTTTTTGAGGTATCTGTCGCGTCCCGCAATGTGCCGGTAACAGACCACCCCGACGCGAGGGCGGCGCGGGTGATATGTGCGCCTGCCAGTCCGGAAACACCCGCCACACAGATATGTCGAGCCTTGCGTTGAGTACTGCCAAAGGAAGCTTGTCTCAGATTTTGCGGCAAGGTGGCACGGGTCATGGCATTGTCCCCTTATTCAGAGCGATACGTTCAAACTGGGTGAGCCGACACGCGGCGCGCCCTCCATCCGCAGGCAAGCTCGCAGCGGCACGTCAAAATTGCACATCGAAAATCTTGAGGTCGGGCATCAGCGATGTCTGATGGTCTATGCGCCCGGCAGCCTCAGAAATCCTGAGGCGCAGATTTCAAAGTTTCGATTGGATGTAACGTGCGCTTTGCATGAACCCTAGCAGCGAAATGACTGGAACCTTCTGGCGCGTTAGGTCGCCGTACAAGGCCCCGGTTATCAGGACACCGCATCATCCGGCGATTGATCAACAAGAGGGCTTTGAAGTGACCGATCATGTAAAACGACCCCGTTTTCTTCAAAGTCTGATTGCAGGGCGATGGGATCACTGCGGCGCGCAGACGCAGATGTTTGCTGATGCGGCAACCGATCAACCGAATGCTGTGCTTGCCTACGGTCGCGATGACGGGACCCAGGCTGTTGATTTCGCTCGAGCGGTTGGCGGGCCTGCACTGCGGGCATTGGGGTTTCAGGATCGTGCACAGCAGCTGCGGGATGTTGCACGCGTTCTGAAGGACAATCGCGCTGCACTTTATCGTGAAAGCCTGACCATTGGTGCGACACGGCATGACTGCGCACTGGACGTGGACGGCGGTATTGCGCGTCTGTCGGCGCTGGCGGGGCAGGCGTTGAAATCACTGCCCAATGCGCCAGCCCTGCACGTTGAGGTTGGTATCGGGCCGGGCAGCACCACCGGCCGCCAGCAGATCCTCGCCCCGCTGTCCGGTGTTGCGGTGCATATGACTGGGCTGGATAATCCGGTTTTGGGGATTCTGGAGCAAATTGCGCCCGCACTCATCGCTGGCGTGCCATGTATTGTGTGTCCCGACCCGGTCACTGCCTGTGTGAGCGAGCGCTTGGTGAAGCTGATCCACGACAGCCAGATCCTGCCCACCGGGGCCTTGCAATTGGTATACAGCCCGCCGCTGGAGATTCTGGACAGCCTGTCCGCCGGAGATGCAATCAGCTTTGCCGGGTCCCGCAGCGCGGCCCAGAAATTACGGCAGCACCCGGTGGTGGCTGCTGGTCTGGTGCGGTTGCAATCCTGCGAAACGGGTCTGTCTGCAGCCATCCTCGGCAGCGATGTGGTGCCCGGCAGCCAAGAGTATCAGTTTTTCTTGCGGGAGATCCGCAGTGAATTGATCCTGAGGGCCGGCCAGCGGCGTCATGCAGTGCGCCGTATTCTTCTGCCCCGCCACCGCGAGGCCGAAGTCCTCGCTGATCTGGTCACGACATTGGGGGAGACCATCGTTGGAATGCCGGATGATGTGGCCACCCAAATGGGGGCATTGGTCTCACGCGGGCATCTTGAGACGGTGCAGAACGCATTGGGTGGATTGCGTCATGGGGCAGAACTCCTATCCGAACCGATTTCTACCCCTGTTGAGACGGGCGGGGCTTTTCTGTCGCCGATGCTGTTGCATTGCTCCCAGCCTGCCAACACGCCTGATGTTCACCATACCTTTGTTCAGGGACCCGTCGCGACGGTAATGGCCTACGACAGCCTATGTGACGCCATCGCGCTTGCCAATTTGGCGCCCTGCTCGCGCTACTCAAACGTCTTCACCAACGATAGTCCGCTGGCACAGGAGGCAGCGGCCTGCCTGACATCGGCGGAAGGTCAGATCCGTATTTGCGGAAGTGATATGGCGCGTCAGGCCTTGGAGTTGTCGCCGGATCCATCAGTGCCGCGGCTGTTCGCAGCGACGCATCACGCACAGGTCTGCGGTGCAGAGGACATTCGCCATGCTGTCGCCGCCTATATGATGCGCACGGAGATACACGCACCGCCGCAGCTGCTGACCGCGCTCACAGGGCGATGGGTCGAGGGAGCGGAGACCAGGCACAACGGGCACCCGTTCCGTAAATCTCTGGAAACATTGCGTATTGGGGATCAACTCATCACTGAAACGCGACAGATTACCGAACAGGATGTGGAGCAGTTCGCCCATTTTACGGGGGATGTTTTCTACGCCCATATGGACCGGGAAGCCGCGCGCACGCACCCGTTTTTTGACGACCGTGTCGCGCATGGGCAATTGGTTGTTTCCTTTGCGAACGGGCTGTTGGTTGACCCCGCGCCGGGTCCGGTTCTGGCCAATATAGGCTCCGATAATCTGCGCTTTCACGCGCCGGTGTATTTCGGCGATTGCCTGCATGTGCGTGTGACCTGCAAGGAAATCACACCGCGCGCCTCTGCCCCCTTTGGGGATGTGCGCTGGGACTGCTGCGTTCTGAATGCCTGCGGTGCGGTGGTTGCGCGGTTCGATCTGCTGACCCTGGTGATGAAAAGTTGGCCGCCGGTTCCTCAGGACAACGTGAGTGAACATAAAGCTGCGCCGCCTACGGAATCCGCACCTCACAGGGCACAGGATCCGGTTCAGCAACCGGCTGAATAGACTATATTAACCAACTGATAACAGGACATTTTCAATGACTGAAACTGCGATTGGCTCTGCTGCGCGGCCCCGTATTCTGATTGGGGTTACGGGGTCCCTGGATGCCACCATGCTGCCGCTATACCTGCGGGCGATCAAGAACGAGATCGACTGTGAACTCACCGCCTTGTTTACACCGACTGCAACGAAATTCGTGAATATGGACGCGGTTGCGTTGTTTCTGGATCGGGTGATCAGCGGTGATAACCCCAAGGATTGGCCCACCGATAAACCGGGCCGCATTGTTGCGGATCACGATATTCTGGCCATTCTGCCCACGACGGCGAACACGCTGTCTGCGATAGCGCATGGATCCTCGCAAAACCGCCTGACCACAGTAATTCTGGCGGCGACCTTTCCAGTGTTGCTGTTCCCTGTCATGGGCGGTCCGATGTGGGAGAAGCCGGCGGTGCGTCGCAACGTTTCCCAGCTGCGCGAAGACGGCTATGAGGTGTTTGAACCGGTTTGGCGTGAGAACTATGACCCGCTGCTGAAGATTCAGCACGGACATCACTCGCTGCCCGATCCGGAGCAGGTTGTGCAGATCCTGCAAAACCGGTTGCCCACAGCCCGCTGATACCGGCCAATAGGGATCTGATACAATCCGGCGCAGCTGCATCTGCGCCGGTTTTGCTGCGCGTCAGAGGGCGTCAATCGTGACCGTAGCGGCAAATATCCCGCCCCCATGCCGCCCGAGAACCCGATGATCCTGTGCGCGAAGGGACACCGTAACCTGATGCCGCCCGGTTGGTAGATGTCCGAGCACGACATCTGGCTGATAAGCAGTAGCGAGTTTTATGTCACCAAGATGAACATGGGCATGCCCCCGCGCAAGATCTTTGGCATCGCTGACGCAAAGGTCTGTGAACACGAAATTCTCGACCTCGATCCGCAGGCGCCAACCGTCTGCAGCGTTGTAGATGCTGCTGACCCGAAGGTCCGGCTGCGGATGGTGAGAGGGGATAGTGACAAACAGTTGAGCGGGCAGGGCCTCCACCTGTTTGATCTGCGGCAGGCAGGCACAGATGACGATGAGCGGGGCCGCGGCAAGCATGCTGATACAGAACACTCTTCGCAGCATTCAGCTAGATCCCTTGGGCCTCGACCAGGGTTGCTTGCGGCCGCTGGAACAGGTCAACCGGGGCGCCGCCGTGCAGCAGGAAGAATAGAAAAACCCCGTATAGATTGCCGTGCAACAAAGGCGTTTCCTGCAGGCTGATTGCGAAGAAGCTGAACGCGCAGAGCAGGAGCAGCGAGATCGGCCGGATCAATTGTCCAAGAGCCAGAAGAACCCCGGCCATCAGTTCAATCGCCATCATGATCAGTGCAACAACCGGCAGCGGCAGGCCGAAGAACCACATATCGCCATGCTCCAGAATTGCGATCAGCAGGGTGGGCTGCAGGAATTTTACCAATACGGCAATGGCCGCAAAGGTCGCGCCCATAGCCACTTGAACAAGACTCCAGACCAAAACGGGCGCATTGGGAAAAAGCGGTGGGAGGCTTGGCGGCAACAGGCGATCAAGGCTGAGCGCGCCACTGCCAACATGCAACAGCAGAAACGCCGGCGCGGCAAAATGGAAGCCGTAGTAGGCGATGAAATCGATGGAGAAGAGGCAACTGCCCAACCCAACAAGGCCGAGAATGCCAAGCGCGGCCAGCCGTGTGCCAAGGCCCAATACCAGCAACACAGATGTGATCAGCGCCGGCAACGCCAGCCAGTCCCAGCCTGGGATAAGTGTCAGCTGCATATCGGGGACAAATAGCGTTGGCGCGCTCCATGTTTCAGTGCCATGCCGGGGCAGACCGCCCAGAGCATTCATGCCCACGGTCGTCCCCAGACCAAGACGCAGGCACAACGGGCCCCAATCGCGACTGCGATCACTCAAACGCCTGAAAATACGGTCCTCCGTTGGGCGCAAGAGTTGCCCCGCAAGCACAGCAGCGAAAACGGTGAGCGTTGCGAAGAGGGCGAAGACAAGCAATAGGCCCGGGCTGCGAAACAACTCGGGCACGCTTTGCAGTGACAGGGTTTGAACCTCTTGGGGCGTTAGCAGCCATGGTTCGTGTGCTGCCACAGATCCGCTGGTCAGGATCAGGCCGATGCTCAGACCGAGAACAATGCGGGCAGAGACAGGCTGCGCCATGGTCTGGCTCCTTGGCTGGTGGTGGGCATATTCGCAGCACGCCCCGCAACAAGTGAACCTGCTGCGGGGGACCACTTTGTACAGGCAGTGTTATTGCGACAGTTTGGTAGTTAGAACGCCTGCACACTCCGTCGCTGCCGCGCTGCCTTTGCCCGAACCGGCGTTTGTCGGGGTCAGAAATTCAGCGCTGATGTGGCTGCCGATCTGATAGCCAAGCATGTCGCCGACCGTGTTTGACCGGCGGTAGTGTACGCCGCCGATGACGCGCGATTCTGCCTCCTCTTCAGCGAATTGCGCGAAGGTCTGATAGCTGCGGCTATAGCCGTCTTTCCCCTCAAAGCTAAAGGAAAACTCATCCGTACCAAAGACAGTTTCCATGACCTGCTGAGCGGCGCTGCCGCTGGTGCAGTGCTGGCAGGGATATTCCGGATGCATGGGGGCAGCCACCAAGGGGGTCCAGCCGTCCATCGCGTCCAGTGTCGGGTGGTCGTACCCGTCGCCGAGGGCGGCGATCGCAGTTTCTGGCCGCCAGAACTGATAGGTGTATTTGGCGTTGAACCCGGCAACCAATGCGTCGGTCAGAGCGATATTCAACAGTGCCAGTGTCCGGGCTTCCTCAACCAGTGGGAGCGCGCAGGCACGGCTGCTGTCGCGTGCGATCTGGTTCCAGGCTCCGGAGCCTGACCCGGCATGAAGTTTTGCGATGGCCACCAGTTCAGGATTGCTCTGCGATGCTGCGCCGCCGAGATTAGCGACCTCCGCAAGATCACGCTGAAACTGAAAACTATTGAGCTCGGGTGGTGGCGGGACGTCAAACTGCTTGGCAGAGGTCAGAGCGAAGGGCTGCATGTTGCGGATTTTAGGGGCAACCATCGGCCGCTCAGAGGTGGGCTGGTAGACGCCGTTATCCGCCTGACCAGGGGTGAAATCGCTTGCAAAATCAGCGCCATCCGCCGCCCGTTTTTCGAGCACTGCCTCTGCGGCAAGGGCGCCAAGCTGGACACCTGCCTCCCGGGCCTCATCATCTGTGATTTCGCTCAGGATTGTCTCGGCAGCGGCAGCTAGGTCTGCCTCGCGCTCTGGCATAAGGGTCTGCATGACAACCAATGCCGCCTGCGTTACCGCAGCGCGCCGATCGGCATCCGGTTGCTGAGGGCCATCATATGCATAGGCACTATAGCTTCCCTCAATCGCATTTGCAGCGTCAAACATCGCGGCATGCAGCAATGCCAGCGTACGCTGACGTTGTGCGCCGGGCCATTTTTCCTCAACAACAAATCGCATTGCGGTTTCCTGCCAATCAGCAGCCAGTTCGGCCTGAGCTGATCCGCTGGCGGTGAAAAAGAGCGCGGTGGCCAGACCGGTGAGACAGGTGTGCGAGAGCAGCTGGCGGCGCCATGGGGTCAGGGTGAACATCGGAGTACCTCGTCCGTGAAAAGTGCAGCTACAGGTAGAAACGCTTTGGCAGTTCGCACAAATCGAAAGTCCCGAAGACGCCCCTCAGTATTTCTTCTGGGGCGCCTTCACCGTGGCAGGATCAGCCCGATCAGAACATTCCAAGGAGATGCCACCACAGCAGATCCAGCGGCGCCAACAGCAGAAGGCTTATCAGGAAGAGGCTGAGACATAGCCGGATTACCGCCCCCGCCGGCAGGTTTCCGGCCTGAATGGCTGCGATCAGTGGAGGCGCCTGGAACGGGAGGAAGACATTGGAAAAGGCCACGACCTGCGTCATCAGGACTGTTTCGAGCGGCAGACCAGTTGCGTCGGATAACTCGCCCGCGAGCGGGGTCATCACAGCTGGCACACCAGGCAGATTTGTGATCATCGCCACCAGCGTTGACAGGCCAATCAGGATTGATGTGTTCCACACCGGCCAATCCCCAGCGAAGGCGACGGTCCCGGTGATGGCCCCGACTACAGCTTCGCCAAGTCCGGCGGAGGATATGACGGCGCCGAGCCCCATGATGCCAGCGACAAACAACAAAGCTCCGTAGCTGAGATCAGTGTTGATGCAGCCTTTGCGCGTGAGATCTGCTCCCGGCAGCAGGCAAATCAGTGCGGCCGCCATGCCCACCCACGCGGGGGACACCATATGGATCTGGTCGGTTAGCCACAGCAACAGGCACAACGCCAACACGAGGCTTAGAGCTCGTTCCTGACGGCTGAATGGCGCGGCAGCGGGCGCGACCTTGACACTATGCGGTGGGATGCGGTCTGGAAACATCACCATCGCCAACCCGACTAGGACTGCGGATTTCACAACGCCAAGCACTGGAAAATGCAGAAGAAGATAGTCAAAATAGGAGATATTGATCCCGTAGATGGTTTCCGACATCCCAACGAGGATCATATTCGGGGCATTCGCGGGCAAAATAGTGAAAGCCGGGGCAAAGGTGCCAAAGGTAGCAACTGCCAGCATCCCTGTCCGACCGTTTGAGGCAGCGCCGAAACCGACACGCTCCGCCAGTGCAGAGATCACCGGAAGCAGGATCATGATCCGCCCGATGGACGATGGCATCACAAAGGCCAAAGCCACCGAAAAGACGACGATGCCGGTCAGCAGGCCACCGTAGCTGCGTAGCGGCAGCAACGCGAGAACACCGGCGGCCCGTTTGTCGAGGGTGGTGTGCTTGATCGCAGCGCCGAGGACCAAGCCACTGAACAAAAGCCAAAACGTCGATGAGTGGAAGCCAGAGAAGATGGTTTCAGGCGCTGCGACGCCGAATATCACCGCGACCAGAAAAAAGGCCAAGGCAGTCCAATATTCGGGCACAAGACCGGTGGCCCAAAGACCAATTGCCCCAATCGAAAGCGCGGCAACAATCACAAGATCGGGGGACAGGTACATTGAGGTCGCAAGAGCCGCCAACCCGGCGCAGGTCAGGATCAGAACCAATGTCCAGAGGGCGCGCCCGTTTCGCAGCATTTGTGACAGGGACCGGCCTGCGCCGGTCATTTTCTGTGCGGATGTTGGCGGGGCTGAATTACTTTGATCGGTCATGCGCCTGAAGGTCCTCTGATCTTGGGTCAGGTCCCGATATGCCGCCCGTTAGGGGTTTGATGCCAATCGATTTATCAGAGATGGGGCCTCATAATATCCAAACCCTCGGCTGTCCTCAGGGTTTCAACGTCACGGCCCCCAGACCACAGAAATACTGAGGTGTACGCTCCAGATTTCCGATTTTACGATGGCTGGCCTGCGCAATATCAGGGGGCAACCGTTCGACGGTGGCCCGCCCGCACCTGTTTTGACAGGTGAGCCAGCCTATTCCTTCCCACATACCGTTTGCGAGACACCATGACCGATGCGACGCACCTTCTGACAGTGCCCTCCGAAGTATTTGAAATCACGCCAATCGGTGTAATCCGCACCGGGTTTGAGGAGGTCAGAGACTGCCCGATGTCCGGACGCCGCAATCCAGCCACCAGCCGGATTGAATTGGCCCCTGAATATCACAGTGCGCTACAGAATATCGAATTGGCCTCGCATCTATGGGTCCTTTACTGGCTGCATAAATCCGACCGCAGCGCACGGATACGGCAGGCACGGGGGAGCCAGGTTGCACGCGGGGTTTTCGCCAGCCGGGCGCCAAACCGTCCCAACCCCATTGGTCTGAGTGCGGTTCAGTTGCTGGACCACTCCGATGGGGTTCTGACGATCAGCGGGCTGGATTGCATTGACGGCACCCCGGTTGTGGACCTGAAACCCGTCGTCCCACAGGAAGATGCCCGCCCGGATGCCACCATCGGTTGGTAGCCCGGCCAATCACAGTGCTCCAGTCACGAAGAAAGTAGGCTCATGTCACTCGTTCACCGGTTTGTTCACCCTCGTTTCCTTGCCCATGCTGCGGCTGTCGGACTGGCGCTTGGCGCTGCGCAGTATTCGGGTTTGGGTGCTGATACGCTTATGGCGGCAGAACCGGATCGTCAGAGGCAGTTGGTGATCACTGACAGCAAGGGCGACCGTGGCATGCTCGCACCTTATGTCCATCGCAAAAACGGGATCGCCTATCTTTATACCAGTTACATCTTTGATACGCTTGTCAGCCAGGACGCCGATGGCAATCCGGCGCCGGGACTGGCCCGGACTTGGACGCGATCTGAGGATGGCTTGAGTTACGATTTGGAACTACAACCAGATGCGAAATGGCATGACGGAACCCCGGTCACCGCAGACGATGTCGCCTTTACTCTGCGCTATATGGCTGAGCATCCTTATGTTTTCGGATCGGTCAAATCGCTTGCCGGGGTTGAGGTCGCGGGCGCCCATGATCTGCGCATCCATATCAAACGCGCGCAATACGGCCTGGTCGAGGGTCTGTTTTCCGCAATTCCTATCCTTCCCCGGCATATTTATGAGGGTGTGGAAGATCCTTTTCGATTTGCCACATCTGACGCCGCAATTGGCAGCGGCCCCTATCGATTGGCCGCCTACGACAAGGCTCAGGGGCGGTATCGGTTGGAGGCAACAGAAAACCATCCACTCGGGCGGCCGCGGTTCGCGCAGATCTGGATTGTTAAGATGGGGCCCGATGCCGCCCTTCAGGCGATGAGCACCGGTGAGGTGGATGTGATTTCATACCTGCCACCAGATCGCCTTCCTGAGGCGTTGGGCGCTGGTTTCGCTGTCGAAACCTCACCAAGCGATCATGTATTGCGGCTGGGGTTCAATCATCGTGGACAGTTTCAGACGAAGGAAGTGCGCCAAGCCATTGCCTACGCTGTTGACCGTTCTGCGCTGCTGGAGACTGCGTTTCCCGGGGTCGCTGAGCTTGCTGAGACAGGCTATTTTCAGCCCGGCTCCAAATGGAAAAGTGAGGATGCAACAGAGAGTTACACCTATGATCCTGCTCGGGCGCGCGACCTGCTGTTGGCTACAGGGTGGACCCAGGACAGCGCCGGCCGCTGGCAAGCGCAGGGAGGGGAGATCCGCCTACGGCTCCTCACGGATGGGCGTGAGGTAAAGCCCGCAAAAGTGATCGCAGAACAGTTGGAAGCGTTTGGATTTGCTGTGGATCTGCGGGTTATGGAGATGGCCTCCCTGCGCAGTTTGGTGGCTGATGGCGATTATGATCTGACGTTGTTCTCCTCCAGCACGCTGGGCGATCCGGGCAATATCAGTCGCCGGGTCTTCGGGCGTGGCTGGAACAGCGACCGTTTCCCTGCGGACCCCAAAATGACAGGCCTGATCAAAGCGCAGGCCGTTGCTCAAAACCAGGCTGAACGCCAAGAGATACTGGCCCAATTCCAGCAACTCTATGCAGAAAACCTTCCGTCCTACATGCTGGTCAATCCGCTGATGGCAACCGTCTTCAATGACAAATTGTCAGCCCCATTCATGTCGGGCGGCGTGGCCATCGGGATCCCGTCAGCACTTCACAAATCCATATTCCTGGAGTGATCCAGTGGACAACGCCTCCCCCTCGCTGCTGGACCACTCGGTGCCGACGGAGATCACAGGAGCAGGATCGCGAGCCGTTGAAAGGTTTGCGCGCTTCCTCAGCGGGTTTGTTCTGCGGCTATTGATCTTCTGCTTTGTCATTGTGCTCTGCGCGGTGCTATCGCGGATGATGCCGGGCGACACGCTGGAGGTCATGCTGTCAACAGATTTCGCGCGGGGTCTTGGTGCCGGCGAGGTGCTGCAATTGCAGGAGGCGATGGGGCTGGGCGGAGGGATTGCCTCTCAGGTCTGGGACTACTGGGGCAAGCTGCTCTCTGGTGATCTGGGCTATTCAATCCCCCACGCGGCCCCAGTTCTGCAGCTGTTACTGACTGCGTTGCCTTGGACCGGACTGTTGATCCTGGGTGCGATGCCGGTCTTCCTCATTGGTGGCGCTCTGGCGGGGATCGAGGCCGGACAGCTGCCGGGCGGAACGGTGGATCGTTGGGTCACCCCTGTTGTGACAATCCTGGCAAGCCTGCCGCCCTTTACCGGGGCGGTACTGCTGCTCCTTCTGTTTGGCATTCTATGGCCCGTACTGCCGACTGGTGGGGCAGAGCCACTTTTCCCCTCGACGGAGCACCTGGGGCGGGCAATGGGCGTTCTGCGTCACGCGATCCTTCCGATGCTGGCGTTGGCGCTGCATGAGTTGGCGCGGTTCTACTTCCTAGCGCGGGCTGAAACGCTCAATTTAGCCCAACGTGATTTCATCGTGAATGCGCGGGCGCGCGGGATCTCTCCCTGGCGCCTTCGATGGGCCTATATCGGACGCAGCCTGGTACCCGCGTGCCTGTCACGGTTAAGCGATACCTTGACCGGGTTGGTCAGCGCCGTGTTCTTTGTGGAAATCGTTTTTTCCTATCCGGGCACTGGGTATCTGATCTACAGCGCCATCCTGGATCGGGACTATGACCTGTTGCAGGGGGCAGTCGTATTTATGGCGGGGGTTGTCCTGCTCATGAACTGGCTGATCGATGGCCTGTCGGCGCATCTTGCGAGGCGTGGTTAGATGCAGGTGACATCGCGACGGAGGCTGCTTCTCGCGGCAGTCATCCTGCTGTGCCTTGGCATCTGGCTTGCAGGGGCGGGTGGGCTGCTCGAATATCATAGCAGTAAAGAGGTGCTGGCACCGCCGGGACAGGGGCATTGGCTGGGCACAAATGAGATCGGGCAGGACGTGCTGACGGGTCTGATCCTTGCCACGCCGACCACGCTGGCGCTGGCCATAGCAACTGCACTGGTAACGGTGAGCCTTGCCGTGGGCGCTGCAAGCCTTGTGGTGTTTGGCGGCCCGTTTTTGTCCGCGCTTGTGTTGCGGTGCGTGGATATATTGCAGGTGGTGCCGACCATGCTGCTTCTCCTGCTTATTGCAGCCTTGGTAAGCCCCGGCTTCATGGCCTTGTTTTTTCTTTTGGTCCTAACAGGTTGGAGCGACGACGTGCGGGTGGCCGCGGCGGTGTTGCGGCGAGAGGCTCTGCGCGAAAACGTTCAATATCCCCGCGTGATGGGGGCAGGGTGGGTCTATTGCTGGCGCTGGCATCTTTTTGCCGCGCTGCGCCCACTTCTGGGTGCCCTAATGGTTCAAAACATCAGACAGGCCGCGCTGAAGTCCGCGGGTCTGGCGTTTCTGGGCCTGACTGACCCTCGGTTATTAACCTGGGGGAGCATGATGCAATCGGCGATGGACCAGCTTTATACCGATGCGTGGATCTGGCTTTTGCTGCCGCCGGCGGCGCTTTTGTCGCTGTTGTTACATACGACACTGACATTGGGTGACCGGCGCTTGCGCTCTGGCGCGGTTTTAGGACCTGCAGTTTGATCCGGGTCGATGATCTCTGTCTCTGGCATGGCCCCCGCGCGATCTTCCGGGATGTCTCGTTTGAGGTGCCCAAAGGGCAGACATTGGCACTGCTCGGGGCGTCCGGCAGCGGTAAAACCTCGCTGGCGCGGCTGCTACTCGGTGTGCTGCCAGGCCGTTACGTGGATATGGCTGATCAAAACGGGGATGGATTCAGCTGGTCGGGGCGGGCTGAGGTTCTGGGGGTTGATATGCTGCGCGCGCCGCGTGCAGATCAGCGCAAACTGCGGCTAACGGATTTAAGTCTGATCGTGCAGGCCCTGTCGGACGCGTTAAACCCGCATCAGACCGTTCTTCAGCATGTGGTGGAGCTGCTGCCGCAGAGCCGCCGACGGACTTCCCTGGCTTTGTCAATCTGCAAGCGGTTCAACATTCCAGAGCGTATCCTGCACAGATATCCTGCCACCCTCAGCGGTGGCGAAATCCAGCGGGTTCTGACCGCGTTGGCTTTGGCACGTGATCCGCAGGTCCTGATCCTTGACGAACCGACCGCTGCACTGGATCATGGCAATTGCACACTGGCAGTTGCAGCACTTGGCGAGGGGCGGGCGCAGCGCAGCCAATTGCTGATTACCCATGATCTTGATCTGGCAGGCAAGATGGCAGATGGCATGGTGATCCTGCATGATAAAAAGCTGGTGGAGCGCGGCCCTGCAGTCGAGATGTTGATGCGACCAAGCGGCCATGCTGGGATCCGCCGTCCGTGCACGAGGGTGCAACGGGGCATCGCCCCGTTGGTTCCGAGGCCCGAACCGCTGCCGACGAGCCCGCCGGGGCTGGTGATCCAGAACCTATCTCATCAACAGGCCGGAACGCAGGTGTTGCGTGACATCTCAGCCGTAGCCCGGCCGGGCCGGTGTCTGGCAGTCTTTGGCCCGAGCGGTGGCGGCAAGTCTACGCTGGCCCGCTTGCTCTGCGGATACGAGCGGTTGCAGACGGGCCGTGTATTGTGGCGGCCCCGAGATGAGGCCCATCCTCGGATATGCCACCCACATGAGCTGGCGTTGGTCGCGCAGCATCCGCATCGGGCAATGGCGCGACATATGAGTGTGGGCGAGGTTTTGCACGATGCCCAGCGACTGTTTCGTCGCTTAGGTCGCGCGGGTCGCGATATCGACATTGCGGGGCTGATGGAGAGAGTTGGTCTGCCGCATTCCGGCGCCTTTTTATCACAACGCGCAGCGGACCTGTCTGGGGGCGAGGCGCAGCGCCTGATCATTGCACGCGCGTTGCTATCGCGACCGCTCTGCATGATTGCGGATGAACCGACGGCATCCCTAGACAGCGATACCCGTGATACCATTCTCAACCTCTTCAGGCGTCTTATGGTAGAGGAGCAGTTGGCCCTGATCGTGTTTACGCATGACCCGAAGGTAGCAGCGGCCCTGGGTCATGAAATCCGCTTTCTATCGGAGGGGCAGCTGCGTCTTAGTCCTTCGGGCGTTGCAGCTTAGCGCTGACTGGCGTCAACCTGTGCCGCCTGCAGCGCGCGCACTTCTGCTGAAAGCCAATCAAGGTTGTCATCCGCAATCCCGAGACTGCGCAGATGATCGGCGGTATTCCACAGATAGTCACAGTTAGGGCCGCGTTCACCGGCTGCATGGGCGATGATCTCCGCCTGTCGTGGCAGGCTGTGGTTGTCATATTGTTCATGATCCCGGTTGACGACATAGGTCAGTGCCTCAACCATGCGGCCATCCGCGAGGGCAAGCGGCGTCGTGATTTCACGGTACGCGGGATTGAACAGCTCGCGCGCGCGCAGGTCTTTCAGGACCTCTGGTTCCTGACCGGATGTCACCGCCAGTGCAACGCCGTTACAGACCGCGTCTTCTGCGGCGTCCAATGCAAGCACCAGACCAGGTTGCGCAATGGTGCCACGATAGCGCAGAGAGTTCAGACAGAACCGGCGCTGATAGCCGCTGAGTTGGGCGGGCAGCTGCTCCGCTGGTTCAAATCCGGGATCCCAGATCAATGATCCATAAGCAAAAACCCAAAGTGTGTCGGACATTATGCAGTTCCTTGATGCGGTCAGGATGCGCCCCCGTCGGAAAAAAGGCGGAAGAGGTCAGGGGTCCCCTCTCCCGCCAGGCAGATCAGTCTGTCAGCTGGCGATAGGAGGTCACCAGACTGCTGTAAGGGGGCACAAAGACTGAACGCGTTTCGTCGCCGATCTGAACCGTTTCCTTGACGTCGAAATGCAGATGGATCGGCAGTTCCGAGATCCAGGAATTTGACACTTTGCCAAGGCGATCCCCTTTGGACACCTTGTCCAGCGGGGCAACGGCGAGATCGTCCATATTCATATGAACATAGCGGTAGAGCGTGCCGGAGGGCGTCTGCAAGGTCAGGGCGAAGCGGCCTACATGCGCAATCACACCGTCCTCAACCGCAACCGCCCAATGCGTATCAGTCTGGCAGGTAGCGGGGCGAATATCCTGTCCCTGATGGCCGCCCGATGCACAGACCGGCAGATCTGAACGGCGCAGCTCGCAGAAATTGTCGCGCCACGGATAGCTGTAGTTGACGCTGTCACATTGGCTTCCGCCATTTCCCTTGAACCCGCCGGGCCCATAAACGTGAGAGTTCGCATAGGCTGGCCCACTTTCCAGCGGGAAGCGCATATCGGGATAGAGAACCGCCCCGATTGAGAGGCCAATACCGGTGTCTTTGATCAGGTCCCCGGGCGCCTTGAATCGATCATCTGCAATTACGGGCGTGGCGGAGATCAGTGCCGAGAGAGCGAGAGCACCGCAATAGAGGCTTGTTGCGCGCGGTGTCATTGATCCGCTCCCTTCACCACGGTGAGGGATCCGGCCAGTTCCGCAAGATAGTCTGGTTTGATACAGCGCGCATCCTCAGTCGGCGCATCACAGGTGATCCGCAGGGTGTATGTCCCACCAAAGCGACTGAGCATGTGATCAGCCCCGTCGCCCGTGGACTCGTAGGACCGCGCTTCGTGTTTGAAGGACAGGCCGGGCACGTCCACAAGGTGGGTTCGGCTCCCCATGACACTGACCTGCGCTCCCTCCAGCTGGTAGTAGGCAGCGTAAGCATTACCCTGCCCACGAAACGCTGGAAGACCGGCAGCAGTATTGGCCCCGAGGATCATGACAGCCATTGCCATATCATCAAATCCGTCAGGCTCGGTCGCAAGAAACGCAGCCGTGAGGGTCCGGTCGTCTGCACTTGCCGCGTCAATTGCAGATGTGGCGGCGGCCCAGTCAATGCTGCTCACAGCACGTGTCGCGTCGGAGGGTTTATCTACCGCAAGGGCAGGGAGTGCCATCAGCGTGAGCGCCGCAGCTGTGGCAGCAACCGCTCCGGCGGCTTTGGCACAGGGGGATGAGGTCATCGTCTCTCTCCAGTCAATATTTATTCAGGTTGGCTCGCTCTAGGCGGGTTCCAGCGTTTTTGGCGTCGCGGGATTGGCGGCTTTCTTGGACTTGGCGTGCAACCTGGTCATCTGGCCGAAAATGTTGCGACGGTGCATTTCCTCAGTGCCGCCCACGCTACAGAACGCCAGCGCATCCCGCAGAAAGGTGGTAATCTGCCCCTCGTGGTAGCCTTTGCTGCCGTAGAGCTTCATCAGCTCCATCGCGCCTTCAACGATGGTTTCCGCACCGACAAGTTTGGAAATCGAGCAGGTCATTGCGGCTTCCGGCGCACCACTGAGCAGTTGATGCAGTGCGCCGTAGGATACCCACTTCGCGCTTTCGGTGCCGATGCGAATATCGGTCAGCTTTTTCTGAATATACTGATGCTCGATGATCGGGACATCAAACGTTGTCCGTTTCTTTGAAAAATCAAACGCTTCAGACAGCATAGGTTCAATCAGCCAAGCTGCCGCCAGACCATAGTACAAACGCCCCATGGAGACGATGTTCACCAGGTTACGAAGGCCGGCTCCGGGTTCGCCCAGAAGGTGACCGTAGTGGAGCGGCACATCATCAAATCGCATTTGACCGGTCGGCAGGTCCAGATTGCCCAGTTTGCGATCTTGCGCGCCGATCGTCAGTCCGGGGCTATCGGCATCCAGCAACACCAGCGAAATGCCTTCGCGGCCGTGGTCACTCAGCTTACAGACAACAAGAATGAAGCTGGCGACTGGGGCATGAGCAATGTTGTATTTTGCGCCGTTCAGACGAAAGGTCTCATTGGGGCCGGGGGTTAACAGTGACGACGTTGCCCGCACATCCGTGCCAGTGTCAGGATCCGCGATTGCAGTGGCGCTCAGCTCTCCATTGAGGATCCGGCCCAGATATTCGCGCTTCTGACTGTCGCTGCCATAGAGATCCAATGCGCGCACCATGCCAGCCTGCGCGATCACCGACAGCAGCATTCCGGGGGTGCGCAAAGTGGCCGCAAGGCCTTCCAACGCGGCAGTAAACCCCCACCAGTCCCGGCCATCGCCGCCAAAATCGCGCGGCACGATCATCCGCCACAAACCAGCTGCGGTCAGGCGATCCCAAGTGCGCTGATCAAAGGCACGACGCCCCAGGTGCAGCTCATCCGGGTCGGCCATTTTCCCGATCGCTGCAAAGGCGGTACGGGTCTGCTGCTGCTCGGCTGTCCAGTTCAATTGCATGTCTTCGTCCTCGCAAACAGGGATCAGGCGGTTTCCTGAAAAGTCGCAACGCTTTCCTTGAAGGCATCCGGCACCGGGTAGGTGGCCTGTTTGTCGTAGTCGAACATCACATGGACAGATTTGGCATTGGCCACGACGCGCCGATCCGCGTCGTCGATATGCATAACATGCTCCATCTCGAAGCTCTTGCCGCCAAAGCTAATCACCCGGCTGCAAACGACGAGGTTGTCGCCATAGAGCGCCTGAGAGATGTAATCGCAGGAGGTTTTGACCATGATATGCGGCAGCTTCTCGGACTTTGGCAGCTCCAGAAGGTCATGCATGTATTCCAGGTAGGCCGATTGCATGTAGTCGTAGTAAACCGGGCTGCTGACATGCCCCATGGAATCCGTATCGCGGTAACGGATTTCGACGGGGGTTTCGAAGGCTTTGTTGGACATGATGTCCCTCCTGTTGGTGTAGATTGTCGGGGCAGGATCAGGCGTGCTGGGTGCAGTCCTGGCAGGCGCGTTTTTCCAGCGGACCATGTATGGTAAATCCCATAGGAACGGGACCGAATTTGCGCAGGATCGGCAGCCCGAATTTCTCGGCCGCGCAGAGCGTGGTGATACAGCCGTCAGCGTGGCCCTCCGCGCAGTCCCGCGCGGCGATGACATTGCTGGAGACAAAGCGTCGCTCAACCGTGATCGGAAGCAACTTTTCAGGTGCAGGATGGGTGGCGCAGATCTTGGGCTCCGCCCCGGTGCGGGAGGCGAGGACCATATTGTCGGTGTTCATGATGAACACATCCAGCAGCTTCATCTTCTGGATATGTTCGTAGATGATTGAGTGCAGGTGCGGGTAAGCCACCACGCCAACCAAAACTGCCCCATCCTGGCAGGCGACACTGTCTGCGGCCTGTTCCATCGTCCGATGCAGCTTTACCGAAGCGCCCTGACACCGGCGCAATGCCCAGGATAGGGCTGCACGCTCGCAATTGGTACCAGCCGGACCTAGCGTATGAACCTGTTTTACCCAGCCGAATGTTTCGGGGTGCGGAATATACTCGGCGTCGGCGTTATTTTCGATTTGAAGATCCATCACTCGTCTCTTCCGCTAATTGAATTCATATAGGGCCATTATAAATTCCTCATCTGTTTATCCAAATTTGATTTGGATATTGAGGCAAGGGCAAATTTTTATGATTATTGCGGTGGGTTCTTGTCTAGGTTTGCACCAGCCCTACATCATAGTTTCAAACGAATCTAATTTCTTGATCCCATCGAAACGGTAAAGGCTTCTCGGAACAATTCGAAAAACCTGATGCTGTTCCTCAGGTATAATGAGGAGTGGGTTATGAACTCACAAATGCCATGGAAGAGCGGAAATTGTCGGTACAGCGGATCACGTTATCCGGCGTGTCGCCCGATAAGCAGGCGAAATGCCGCTCACGCAATGAGGTCGCCAGTTTGCACAAAAAAGATGGCCTGTTTCACCCCCCTTGGAAGGGCGAAACAGGCGCTGGACTGCTGCGTGTGTCATGCGGGTGGCGTCACATATTTTTGAGGCCTGCGGCCATGACACGCAAGATAGTCAGAGGGCGTGAACACGAAGGCCAGTGTCAGCCTGACTGGGCCGGATTCCGACCAACGCCATCATAAAGGTCAAGACAGCGCTCAAACCAGTTTGAAACGATATCATCGTTTTCAAACAGAGTGTTGGGTGTGCATACATTACACCATTGAAGGGTCCCGAAAAGGGTAAAATCGGCATAGGCAGGCATCGCCCCTGACAGCCAGTCCTGGGTCGCCAGAAGATCGCGTACCGGCGCGAGTTTTTCCGGTAGCCGCGCGCGTTCGTCCTCGCCACCTTCTGCCAAAGTCTCAAGTGGCATGCCAAACCGACGTTCACGGGCGGATCGGAAATAGACCTGGTCATCCGGGGACATCAGATTGTGCATATCCATGACAGCAATGGTTGCGAGACTGGGGTGGAGGACGGTTTTACAGTAGCTTTCTACGAAACGGGTCAAAGCTACCGCCCCCTTGCCATCAAACAGGGCCGGGGCATCGGCATAGGTTTCGTCAAGATATCGGGCAATATCGAAACTCTCCCCCAATACCGTATTGCCATCACGCAGCACTGGAACGCTGCTAAAGCTTCCGTCTTCAACATTTGGGATATCTGCGAAAGAGACCGGGATAAGGTCGTAATCTAGCTCTTTATGGTTCAGGGCCATAATGATTTTCCATACATGTGGTGAGTAGTGACGTATTCCGTCCTCGCCACATAGGCTGTACAGCTTGCGGTTCATCTGTGCGCTCCATATTGAGATTATAGGGATAACTTTGGCTGGAAAACCAGGAATCAATTCCTCAATAGTTATCGGAGCTTTATCCACACAAGTGAAATCAGCAATATGTTTATTGTAAAAATAAAAAATCGGCAAACAAAAGCTGTTTTGAGGCGCTGGCAGGGGTGGATAGCACCGCTGGGCTGGCAGTCTCTGGGTGTGATTGCGGCGTGATATTAAGCAGGAATCGCCATCTGTTCGGTATTCAGCAGATCGCGCACGGCGCTGATGATTGGGTCCTTTGCACGCGATACGAGATGCGCGAACAGGACACGTGTGGATTTGCGCACCTCAAGAAGCAGTGCGATGTCGCCGCTCACCGGTTCGGTCCCCGCAGAACTGACATGAACCAGCCCTATGCCTGCACCGCTTGCGATCAGGGTCCGAGTGATCGTTTCGTCGTCAACATTGATGATGCGGGCGGGCTGGATGCCGTTTTCCTTAAATAGGCGCTCCGCGATGCGACCGCAGCATGAACTATACGTCGGATAGATCCAAGGCAGAGCTTCGAGACGAGCCCAGTCAAGTTCTGTGCGTTCCGGGACCAGATCCGGGGCCGCGGCAAGATAGACGCTAAAATGCGAAATTTCGAGCGTTTCCAGATCGGTATGCGCCTCGTCCGGGTCAATGAAAAAGCCGGCATCCAGCCGTCCGTTGCGAATATCATCGAGCACGCTGGAGGAGGTACCATGTTGCAAAGCGACTTCCAGATCCGGGAAGTTCTTCGACAGATCTGCCAGGAGGCGGCTTACCTCAGTTGATCCCAGGTTGCGCCCGGCACCGACCCGTAGCTGACCGGCCAAACGACCACGTAGGCGAGAGGCTTCCTCCAAAAATTTCTGGTGATTGTCCAGCAGTTGCCGCGCTTCCACCAAGAGCCGCTGGCCATCCGTGGTGACACTCATTCCACGTGGTGTACGCTGGAACAATGTCAGGCCAAGCGTGTCTTCCATCGTTTTGATATGGGCGCTCACGGCAGGCTGGCTGCGAAACAGCAGTTCTGATGCGCGTGTGATACTTCCCTCCCTCGCCACAGTGACAAAGGTTTTGAGTTGACTGATATCCATGCTTTCCCCTTCAGATGCTGCAGGGCGCTAAGGATGGTAGCGCCTCAATACAGTGGCGCGCCGCTACTTCTGGTCAGCGCGCACAGATCATCCTTTATGCTCGTTTTGCGGGAATTAAAATCACTATCTACTCGTTAAGCGGTAGTTCGGCTGCATTCCGCCTGTGCTCCCTATCAGCCGGATTGAGCTTGCTCATGCTCGTCAACGGGTTGATGAGACCTAGGCTGCATCATAGCGAACAGAGATAAAGGCTGTGTAACGGGACGGACGTCAGCTGATCGACGTCGCGCTATCTCCCATCCGCCGCCAAAGGCTGTTCAGAGTGGGTTTGCTGTTCTCAGTCTCACGATAAAGTCGGACCGATATGGGGGTCACAAACGCCTCCCCACCGGCAAGCGCAAGACGGCCTTCGGTAAGTTCGGTTTGGCAGAGTTTGCGAGGTAGCCACCCGAGCCCGAAACCTTCAAGGATCATTGCCTTAACTGAGTTCGCCAGAGAATTCTGGTTCACCACCAGCAGGTTTGGTGGCGATATCTGCTGCCGCAGAGTGTGGTCCAGAACCGATCTCAGCGCCGATGCGCTCCCATACGACAGAAGAGGTATTTGCCGTTTGGGATCCCGGCGCAGATCAAACAGCGGGTTGCCGTCAGCATCGGTTTTTGAAACCGGGATGAATTCGTCCTCTGACAGCGTCAGGTAGTCGCATTTGCTGACCTCCAGCGGGGACAGAAAATCCATCGCCGGGTGCCAATAGGTCAGGATAACGTCGCAATACCTCTGCTGCAGCGCGGTCACAAATTGATCGGCCGCCCAGCTGGTTGAGTTGAGATCAACGTCCAGCCCGCCAGCCTCCATCAGAGGTTCGATGTGGTCTCGGAAATGCGTCATGTAAAGCGACTGTGACGACGCAAAACGAATGACGTTTTCACCAGCAGCATCAATGGTCTGGCAGCGTTCGAGTGTCTCAGAGTATGTGCGCAGGATTATTTTTGCCTGCGACAGGAACACATCCCCAGCAGGCGTCAGAGACAGCGGGAAAGTTTGCCTGTTGATCAGCTTTACGCCAACCTCATCCTCCAGCGCACGAATGCGCCTGGAGAATGCAGGTTGGCTGACGTTGCGGTCTTCCGCTGCGCGCGAAAAATTCTTATGCGTTGTCAGCGCTTCAAAATCTCTGAGCCAGATAATATCCAACTTGCCTAGGTCCGTTCTGGGGTCATCCAGTGGGCCGGGGGTTCCGGTGTTTAGCTGTCTAGCCTATTTTCTTCGACTGCGTGGCAGGCGACGGTGCTGCCGTCTGCCTGGCGCAGAGGCCGTGGCCGCGACTCGCGACATCTAGCATTCGCAAATGCACAGCGCGTTTGGAAGGGGCAACCTTGAGGCAAGTTGATCGGCGTCGGGATCTCTCCTTGCAGCCGGATGTGGCTTTGTCCTTGGTCTTTCAACTGTGGGACTGCCGACAACAGAGCTTTGGTGTATGGGTGTTTCGGGTTTTCAAACAAGGTTCGCGTATCGGCCAGTTCACACAATGTGCCGAGATACAGCACCGCAACGCGGGTGCCGAAATGCTCCACAACACTCAGATCATGGGTGATGAAGAAGTAGGTCAGACCGCGCTGGTCTTTCGCCTCCAGCATCAGGTTCAGAACCTGCGCCTGAATCGAGACGTCCAACGCCGAGATAGGTTCATCTGCGATGATGAACTCAGGATCCACCGTCAGCGCACGCGCAATGGCGATCCGCTGGCGTTGGCCGCCGGAGAACTCATGCGGATAGCGGCTGGACCAGCTGGGATCCACACCAACCGACCGCATCACTTCTGAGACCTTGTCGCGAACTTCGCTGCCCGACAGAGAGGGATTGTGGTGGCGAACCGGCTCTTCCAGCGCTTGCTGAATAGTCATGCGCGGATTGAGGGAGGCATAAGGGTTCTGAAAGATCATCTGCATCTTCTTGCGCAGAGGCATCATCTCCCCGCGCGAGCGATCGTCAATCCGTTCACCATCATAGTGGATCTCGCCGCCGCTCGGCGTCAGCAGCCCGGCTACCAGACGAGCGACTGTGGATTTGCCGCAGCCCGATTCACCGACGATACACAGCGCCTCACCCCGATCAACACTAAGCGAGACATTGTTTACCGCATGAACAGCGCGTTTTTCCCGGGTGATGCGGCCGCCGCGCAGCTTGATTGTTTCCAGAAACCCTTTGTCCAGCTCAAAGCGTTTTTCAAGGTTCTTCAGTTCAAGCAGTGGTTTGCTGTCTTGTGTCTGGATAGTCATACGCTTGCCTCCTCAAGGCTGGCATTTTGCAGGCGGGAGACTTCGTGACAGGCGACCTCGACCTGACGGTAGCTGACTGTTTCCGGCAAAACCTTGCGGCAATGGTCGACCGCATATTCGCAACGCGGACTGAACGGGCAGCCCGGCGGAATAGATGTCAGACCAGGCATATTTCCTGGGATCTGCTTCAGCCGTTGACCCGGCAGAGTCTGTTGCGGCAGCGCATTGATCAGCCCCTGCGTATAGGGATGCTGGGGGTCGTTGATGATCTCACGGGTCGGACCGGCCTCAATCAGCCGGCCGGCATACATCACCAAGGTGCGCTCCGTCATCTGGCTAACGACGCCAAGGTCATGGGTGATCAGGATCAGACCGACCTTGTTGGACTGGCACAGTTCCAGCAGCAATTCCATAATATCCGCCTGAATGGTCACATCCAGCGCGGTAGTCGGCTCATCCGCGATGATCAGCTCGGGATCAAGCAGCAGCGCCATCGCAATGATAATCCGCTGGCGCATGCCACCGGACAGTTCATGCGGGTATTGGTTCAGTCGTTCCTCGGGCGAGGGGATATAAACCTCTCGCAGCTTCAGTACCGCGATCTGTTCCGCTTCGGCTTTACTCAGCGAGCGGTGGGCCTTCAGCGTCTCAACCATCTGCTGGCCGATGGTCAGCACCGGATTGAGGGTCACCATCGGATCCTGGAAAATCATCGCCATGCGATTGCCGCGGATCTTGCGCATTTCGGCGTCGGACAGTTTGACGATATCCTTGTCGCCAAACAGGATCTGGCCGCTGTCGATGAAGCCCGGTCGGCTGAGCAAGTTCATCAGCGAAAACCCGGTGATGGATTTGCCAGCGCCGGATTCCCCGACGATGCCCAGGCGCTCGCCTTTGCCAAGATCGAAGGAAATCTGGTTCAATGCGGTGACGGTGTGATCACGCATCGCAAATTTGACCGTCAGGTCGCGAACGGAAAGCAACGACATCGCTCTTATCCTTTGTAAAGTTTCGGGTTCAGCACATCGCGCATCCAGTCACCCAAGAGATTGATGACTAGAACGAGGACCACCAGAACCACGCCGGGGATGGCGGTGATCCACCAGCTGCCCGAGAAAATGTAGTCGAAGCCCGAGGAGATCAGTGAGCCGAGTGACGGCTGGCTCGGCGGCATGCCCAGACCAAGAAAGCTCAGCGAAGCCTCGGAGATGATGGCGTTGGCGACCTGCACCGTGGAGATCACAAAGATCGGTGACAGTGAGTTGGGCAGGATATGGCGGACCATGATCCGCAGGGGGCCAAAGCCCAGCACACGCGCGCTGTCGATGTATTCTTTCTTCTTCTCGGCCAGAACAGTGGCGCGCACAGTGCGGGCGTATTGCGGCCATTCGGCGACGCCAATCACCGCGATGAGGAAATAGATTGCATATTGATTGAAGGTCTCGCTGCCGAACATCGCCTGCGTCACCGCAAGAAAGATGATGGCCACCATCAATGTTGAGAACGACAGCTGAATATCGGCAAAGCGCATCAGCAGGCTATCGATCCGCCCACCGACATAGCCGGCCACCAAGCCGATGGAGATCCCGAGGAAAGCCTGCAATGCCACAGCGCAGAGACCAATCAATAGCGACAACCGCGTCCCATAGAGGATGGTGGACCACAGATCGCGTCCCTGATCATCGGTGCCGAACACAAACTGGGAATCCGACCCATCAATCCAAACCGGTGGATATTCGCTGTTCATGATATCGATCTGCGCCGGATCATAGGGGTCAAACGGAGCCAATACCGGTGCCAGAACCGAGGCAATGGTAATGACCAAGAAGACCGCGAAGGAGACCATCGCCACCGGGTTGCGCCGAAAGCTGTAGCCCATGTTGGAGTTCCAAAGCCGACTGAACCGCGATGGTGTGCTTTGGTTTGTGCTAAGGCTGCTCATGCGCCCATCCTCGCGATATTAACAGTTGGATTGACGAGCCCGTAGATCAGGTCGACGATGGTGTTGGTGACCACAAATATGAACCCCACAATGATGAGATATGCCACGATCAGCGGGGTATCGACGCGGTTCACCGCCTCTAGGAACATGAACCCCATGCCGGGCCACTGGAAAACGGTCTCCGTCAGGATGGTATAGGCCACCATCGTTCCGATCTGAACGCCGCCAACGGTGATCACCGGCAGCAACGTGTTCTTGAGCGCGTGGATGAAGTAAATGCGATAGGGGCGAATGCCTTTGGCGCGGGCGTATTTCACATATTCGCTTTGCAGTACTTCCATCATCTCAGCCCGGATCAGGCGCACGAACAGCGGCAGCATGATCGAGGCCAGCGCAACGGAGGGCAGCAGGATATGCACCCAGCCATCAGCGGTGGCAAAATTTGTGTCCCAGTAACCAAATACATGCACAACGTCGCCGCGCCCATAAGAAGGGAACCAGCCAAGTTCGACGGAAAACACAAAAATCATCAGGATCGCAGTCAGGAACACCGGAACGGAAATCCCGACAATCGAGATGCCCATAATCAGGCGGCTGAGGATCGTATTGGGTTTGATCGCAGTGTAGACGCCGAGAGGCACGGACAGGCCAACAATGATCAGGGTTGCGCCCATAACCAGCTCAAGCGTTGCCGGAAGTTTTTTCAGGATCACATCCAGCGCCGGTTCCTTAAAGAAGTAGCTGGTGCCGAGATCGCCCTGAAGGGCGTTGCCGAGAAAGCGGACATATTGGGTTACGAAACTGTCGTTCAGGCCCAGTTCGTCGCGCAGCTGCTGACGGACCTCTTCGGAGACGGACTGACCGACCAGTTCCCGCAGGGGATCACCGAGGTTGTCCTGAATGGCAAAGCCGATCAGCGAGATGGCAAACATCACCGCGATGGCCTGGAACACGCGTTTCACGAGGTAGGCGAGCATGTTTGAGTTACCTTGTATCAGTCACTTGTTGATGGGCACAACGCCATTGACGCCCGGCGGGCGGCAGGGACATGCCCATAAAGAAGTGGTGAAAATCTGGGAAATATTTCGAAAAAGCCGGGGCAGCTCTGCCGCCCCGGCCAGAAACCTATCAGTCGACTTTCAGATCGCCGAAGTAGGGGAAGTTGAGAGCGTTCACGATTTTTTCAGCGTGGACACCGTCGCGCGCACCCCAGGCCAGATTCTGCCAGTGCAGCGGAATGAAGGCGGCTTCTTCATAAAGGATGCCTTCCAGCTTGCGCAGCAACTCACCGCGTTTGGTCTGGTCGGTCGTTGCATTGGCTTCCGCCATCAGCGCATCCGCTTCCGGGTTACAGTAGTTGCCGGAGTTGTACTGGCCGTTGCCGGTGGCTTCATCCGGGCAATGGGTCAGGAACTGGTGGAAGTTCGCTGAGTCTTCGGTATCCGCGTGCCAGCCGATCATCATCATATCTGCCGCACGCTCGTCGAATGTCGGCCAATATTGCGCCTTGGGCATGGTCTGAAGATCAACCTTAATGTTGATTTTAGCCAGCATCGAAGCCACAGCCTGCGCGATTTTGTCATCGTTCACATAGCGGTTGTTCGGCGCCATCATGGTGACCGAGAAGCCATCCGCATAGCCAGCTTCTGCCATCAGAGCTTTGGCCTTCTCCACGTCAAAGCGCGGCGTCAGGCTCTCATCATAACCAAGGTAGCCGGCCGGGCTGGCCTGTGCACCAACGGTACCGAAACCACGCATGATGCGGTCCACGATGCCTGCGTTGTTCACGGCATAGTCGATCGCCTTGCGAACGCGTGCATCTTTGAACGCTTCAACGCGGTTCTGGTTCAGTTGGAACGTGATGATACGTGTGCCAGGCTCGGTGATCAGCGTGGTACCGTCATGCTCCTCAACCCGCTTCAGGTCTGTCGGCGGAACGGGGGCGATAAAATCAACATCGCCTGCCAGCAACGCGGCCACGCGTGTCGGATCTTCCTTGATCGGCGTGAGGATGATCTTGTCGACATTGCCCTCAGAAGCCGTGTCCCAATAACCATCAAAGCGGTCAAAGATAACCTTCACGCCCTGTTCACGCTCGGTGACTGTGAAGGGGCCAGTGCCGGAAAGATTGCGCGAGGCGAAGCTGTCGCCGTGCTTAACCAGTTCAGCCTTGTCTTTGCCGTCCTCGGTGGTGCCGGAGTAAAACTGGCTGTCCATCGGGAAAATATACGTCGCAGTATGCAGGACCAGCGGATAGGGCTCGGATGTTTTCAGATCGAACGTCAGCTCATCCACCACTTCGACGTCGGTGAAAGGTGCAAAGATACCTTTGAAATCAGGGCTGGCCTTCAGACGGTCAAAAGTCCAGTCGACATCAGCCGACGTCAGCGCGTTGCCGCTATGGAAGGTTACACCATCGCGCAGTTTGAAGCGCATTGTGGTGTCGTCAATCTGCTCCCAGCTTTCGGCCAGCCGCGGTGCGAACTGCAGGTCTTTGGTCCAGCGCACCAGCGGGTCAAAAACCATATGCGAAAGCTGCAGCGTGCCACCCGACAACTGCTCATGCGGATCCAGCGAAACCGGATCGGCATCATAGGCGACCTTGATGGTCACTTCCGCCATTGCTGCCGTGCTCAGAGTTGCCGTCAGTGTGGCAACCGCGAGCGTGCTCGCAAAATGTTTCATTATTCGTCCTCCCGTTACGATATTGTTATTTCATCGGTATCGCAGGGCTGGCGAACAATCCAATGCCGATTGCAATGCGGCTATGCAAAATACGTATAGCGAAATATTCTATTACTAATCAATTTCTTACCATCATTATCTCGTTGCCCGCAGCCATCTCGCTATTCCTTTGCCAGATAGGGCAGTCTCTATCCGGGATGGCAGAATCAGCTCCGACAGCGATGCCGAACGTGGCGGCTTGCGCTGAAACTTGCGCACAAGGATCAAGCATCTGCGCCACTTTCTGCCTAGAGCCGCGCGATCCCCGAATAGTCGCACGCCCGAGAATCAGAGCGCATCAAAGGCAAACAGCGCCGAGCGCTCGTCGCCATCTAAGAAACAGTCAATAGCATTGCGGGGTTTTGTACGCGATGGGTGCCTATTAATGTCTCGTTAACCAATATTGTCGGCCAAAAGTTTGCGCGCTGTTCGGAAAAACCCTATCGCTTTTAATCAAATCGTTCCATCCAATGCGAAAGAGAGCCCTCAATGGCAAATGTATTCGTTGCGTCGTTTCCAGGCGTGTCCTCGCTGAGCAACTACTTGGCCTTTGACGGGTTTGAGACCTCTCGTACGTCGTTCGGAACCATCGTCTCGCCTACTGAGCTTGAGCAGACCGGCGAAGATGGTTCAATTCTGCGTCTCGGCGGCGATTTCTCCAGCGACGATCAGGCCGACTGGCAGATATTCTCTATGGATCATTCGCTTGATGGCGCTCCGATCGTTTCGATTTCTGATATCTCGGTAAGCTTCGACCAATTCGTCTCGTTGCGCGCCGAGGACGTCGCAAGGGAGCTTCTGTCCGGCGCAGATCAGATTACCGCGCTATTGAATGATAGTGTTACGGCAATCCGTACTTATGCTGGCGCAGATCAAATTTCGCTTGGCGCCGGCGACGATACGGTCGCGGCCGGTGCTGGTAATGATTTCCTGACCGGAGGGTTGGGAGCTGATGTTCTGCGGGGCGGTTCAGGAGCCGATTCACTGCATGGCAACGGCGGCGACGATGTGCTGCGCGGTGGAGTGGGCCGCGATGTCATCTTTGGTGGCGTTGGAGCTGACCTTCTTGGAGGGGGGCGAGGCAATGATCGCCTGATTGGAGGATCCGGCAGCGACACAATGCGCGGCGGGGCTGGCGTAGATCGCCTGTACGGCGGAACCGGGGATGACGTGCTGACCGGAGGTGACGGGGCTGACATCTTTGTGTTCAACGAGGGCGATCACACAGACCGCATAACTGATTTTGAGCTCGGTGTTGATCGTATCAAACTGGGTCGTGGTGCGGAGAGTATGGACGATGTCGATTTTGGCCAAGTTGGCGATGATGCCGCGATCTATTTTGCCAATGTGACCGTTCTGGTCGAGAATACGGCGTTTTCCGAACTACAACACGCAGACTACTTTTTGTTCTAAAATAGTGGCTGTAGAACCAGATGCCTTAGTCAATCCGGCATTGGTCCAAGGATCTACCGCTCTCTGAGCCGCTTAGACGGCAACAAACGAGCTGAACTTAGGCTCACCGAAGGAGGTAAATGATGACTCTTGTTAAGTGTAAACTTGTTGCCGCAGCCCTTTCCTGCATCCTGCCAATGACGGCAGCTGCCGATCCAATGCCTCGCAGTGCGAAAATCGCAAGTCCACAAAAGATCGCCAAGATCTACTCTGGCAAGACTGAGCTTTGGACCAACAACTGTGGTGGTGGGATCTATTTCGGGCCAGGTGGTCAGGCACGGGCCTGGTGTGCTGATCAAGGTGACAACCTGGGAGCCGGTACGTGGTCCACCGATGCCAACGGTCAGATGTGTCAGGATCTTGTCTGGTATTATCCAAGCGGGCGCCGTGCGGGTGCCAGCTCAAGTGATAGATCCTGCATCAGCCATGTCGTTGATGCGTGGGGCGTCATGTGGCGCAGCTGGCCAAATGACCCAGAATGGTGGCCGATGGGAAAAGACACAGGCCTGGTGCGCGGCTATAAATTCCAGACTCAGGTTCGGCAGACCCGTTCGAAATTGGGCTTCTGATAACTCCGCTGGATTTGGTCTCTTGAAGGGTCGGTGAAAAATCTCTCCGACCCTTCGCTTTTGGCTTGCGCCGCCGCATAACTGCGAATAAACCCCGCAACAGTGGACCGATAGCTCAGCTGGATAGAGTACTTGACTACGAATCAAGGGGTCGGGGGTTCGAATCCTCCTCGGTCCGCCACTTTCTTCCTGTGTAAGGCGACACATGGTTCTGCCACCAGCGACAGAACCTTGCCATTTTCGCCTCACCTTATTCATCCAACGCATAGACCAAACTCATTGATCCTGACTTCTTCTTAGGAACGTTAGGGCTGGTTTGCAGACCAGACGCCGCAGGCGCCTGTTCCTGCTGATCTGCCACTTGGCGAACGCGGGTGAGGGCGAGATAATGCTATTCTGCAATAGTGGTGCTGCCCGCAGGCGCAGCTGAGGGCACGGTGTTGTCTAATAGGCTTGCCCGAGGGGGAAAGCAGAGTCGTACCTCTGATGGCCAGGGGTGAATGGCTCGTCCTAGTTGCGCTGGTCACAAAGCAAGTGTGGCGGTGCGGGCTACGCCGTTACTTTGCGCAAAAACACGCTGTAATCTGAAGGATGATCAGAAAGAAATTCGCCATCGGAGACAAAGCTCTGCGACGGCTGTCTTGCTGGATAAACCTGCCACAAGATTACCCTTTAACAAGGTGTGTTTTGGGCCGCGACATTGTCGAAGGCGATGAATTCCGTTTGGACATGGTTGCAAAAGTGTTCTGCTGATAGCACTGCTGCCTATGCAACTGTGTGCCAGATCGCAATAATCCCAACGACAATCAAGCTAAGCGCCCAGACCACGTCTAGGTTGAACCAAGTCTTTGACAAGAATTTCAAACCAAGCCAGAAATACATCCCAGCGGCAAGCGCCCCACCTGCCAGTATCATCGCAGCTGTGTGAGCAGCGGCGACGGTGAAGGCAAGCCCCACATTGGAGTTCATCAGCGCATAAGCAGCTGTGTGGCCGGCATCGAATTCCGAGACGGCACAGATACCCAAATAGATTGGAACCAGCATCAGCCCTGCGCCATGCGCGAGGGCGGCGAGAAAGGACCACAGCCCCAGGTTGGCCGGGCTAACTCTCGCCAGAAATCGTGGATGGCGGCGGTTGATCAATAAGTAGATGCCAAGGGAGGCAACTAAGAAGCCCGCGCCGACACGGATGTGAGCCTCATATTCGACCAGCGTCAGCATCATTGAAAATGGAAGCAGGACCGCAGTCATTGCAATAAAGTGACCCATGGCGAGGGCCGCGAGTGCGTGCAGGAGAGCAGATGATTTCTGCTCAAATAGCGCGGCTGAGACAGCGAGGGGCCAGCCCATGCCTGGGTTCATGCCATGATAGAAGCCGGAGGCGATGATGGCCCACCACAGGGCCGTCATCGATGCTGCGCTTTCCAAGTCTTAAACGTTTGGGTAGCAAAAGCTGTCGGTTGAACAGTCGCCGCCCTCCAGCCGAATTTGGTGAGACCTGAGGCCTTTAGGAAACTCGACATAGAAGTTCTTGTCGAGGTAAAAGCCGTTCTCGTCATTGTGGGCCATGATCATCTGACCGCCTTCATCGTTTGGATAGAACTGATCATCCCAGGTGGAATACAGCGAATTGGTCCAAAAGACCCTTTTGCCATCGCGGCTGATTTCTACCATTTGCGGGCCGTAAACGAAGGGCTTGCCGTTGGGGTGATCTGTGCCCTTGGCAATGCCGCCAACTTCGACTTTCCCGGCCAGAACCGGGTTTAGCGGGTCGGACACATCATACTGGTGCATTTCGCCTAAGCCCCAGCACGCGACGTAAAGGTATTTGTCATCGAGGCTAAGATCGATATCTGTGACCAGCGGTGGCACCGCACCAAAACCTTGCAAAAGCGGTGGAAGATTTTCCGGATCTTCGGGGCGTGGGTCGATAGTGATAACTTTCTTGGCCTGCCAGGTGCCGTCATCATCACGCCACCATGTAAAGATCGCACCTTGAAGGTTGGTCGTATCCACCACCACGCCGCAGAAGCCATAGGACTTAGCGGGGTCGTGGGCTGGTCTGATTTCAAGCGCCATCTGGTAGTTTTCGCCAAAGTCGATGGTCTGGATGTTTTTGCGCTTCCGCAGGTCCCAGAAATGGATGGAATGGCCGTATTTGTTAGAAAGCAAATCC
Organism: Phaeobacter piscinae; assembly: GCF_002407245.1. Classification (NCBI taxonomy): domain Bacteria; kingdom Pseudomonadati; phylum Pseudomonadota; class Alphaproteobacteria; order Rhodobacterales; family Roseobacteraceae; genus Phaeobacter; species Phaeobacter piscinae. Next base: position 119,385 of record NZ_CP010682.1, read on the forward strand.
TCGGGAACGACACCGTTCTCAAACTGTGGTGGAAGGCCCCATTCGGACGAGACCATGTAGTCTTGCGGCAGATTCCACCAGAAATCGTAGTGCTTGTCCTGCTTGCCGCGGTCCATTTCATAGCGGCCGATAATCTCGAACGTCTCGCAATCCATGATGAAGATGCCAGGAGGGCCATCGGTCCCATCTTCGCCGCCGCCGCCTAGAGTCGAGACATATATACCCTCAGGGCCACAATGGATGGTGTGCGGGCGGGAGTAGCCTGTCTTGGCAAAAACCTCTTCGGGCTCGATCGTCTTGTGGATCTTGGCTTTTAGCGGGTCTTTAACGTCAATGATGTAGATGCGCGAGGAGCGGATGCCCGGCACGATCAGATAACGGCGCTCAAGGAAAGCGTGACCTGTCAAAGGGGATAGGGCCGAGGAACATGCATTCCAGCCAAAGTGGTGAAATTCGTCGCCTTTGTGGGGGACTATGACCTGATGAACAATCTCGCCATAGAACTTAGACTTGGGGTTCACGTCAACAACCGCAATGCCGTCGGATTGTGACCCGTCTGGGCTCAGCATTATGGTAAAGGCGTAGTTCTCGGTGGGTGCGGCCATTGCTAGCTGCGGCGTGGCGTGGAACGTGGGGTCAGGTCTTAAGTTCATGGTCTTTCCTCCCGAAAAGTCAGTGATATTTGTATAACTAGATGCGGACCTCTTCGTAATCGGCGTCGATAGTCGGGGTCGCCAGTCAGGCGGCCCACACTCGAAATTCAATTGTCTGACATTCGAATTCGAATTGCCTATGCTTTGCAAGATTTTTCTTGACGCTGGCTATATTGCGGAAAAGATCAGACATTGGTGCATGTCGCTGTATCGGTTATTTTGTGCTCATCACTGAACATATGGCCTAAACCACGCCGGCCGTGGTTTGTAGTATTACACTAAACACCAACTGGTTGCTGAGACAGTCATCCGAGATACAGGTGGCCGAAAATCGGCATGTGCGACAAACCCGGCTTTGCTGCTTGCTATTTTAAAGTCGAATTCGCCAGTTTCGCGAGAGGCGCAGGGCGGCCTTTGCCGGGTGGAGCGCCCATCCCGCGCAGGAAGGCATGTCGACAGACGTTATCGCCATGCTTATGAGCAATGTCAGAATCGGCTAGGGGGGCTCTGCTCTGGTAAAATCATGTCATACGTGCCTTTAAGCGCTTTGATTGACTTCGATTAGGGGGCGAGAACTCTGGTAGATGCAGTTGTGAGCACGATAGGCGTGCGGATACGTTCGGGATCGGAACCCGCCGACGCAAGCAAGTTGCAAAGCTAGCTTGCTGAACTCAACGAGCTCCACCCTTCTAAACAAGACAAAATAGCTGTCTACAAATCCCGCTCGATTGCTTCATATGGGGCGGGTGCTTTGCTCTGTGGGCGCCAGCACTAAAAGGGATGCCAACAAGGTGACTAACCGCGCATATGGGGGATGCGCCCAAGTATGTCAGCACCCTGCTGATTCCAAAAGTGCAGCAGGTCAATAAAAATCCAGTTTTCTGTCAGTTTGTCACCGGATCGTCGGTACATGTCTATCACGCGCATATCACTTGCCTTATCCGATGCAGGCATCCCCATGAATCCGCCCGATGGTTTGAGCGTCAGATTTGGCCACCCAAAGAAGCCTCCAAACTCACCTTCTGCAATGCGGGCAATGTGGCCGTTGAACGTGCGATCAGCCAACCCGTCTCGGAAGGGACCGGCGTGCTGTTTGATGTAACGCTCGATTGTATAAGTGGCACCGATGCCAGTCGGCCCCCACCAGATCATGTCGTCATTCCAGCTGCGTGGTAACTCTACTTCAAGGCCCAGTTCTTCGCGCCCTGTCCAGTCGCGAATGTCGTTGATCATGAAGTCGATTGCGGCCTTTGTTTTATGACCTTCTTCGGGGTTCTGGGCATCGAACATGACGCCGGTATGCGTCATTGGAGCGGGGTGTACCAAGTGCGCTCCGGTTTGTGACGCGAACAAACGCAAACCAGCCTGCGCTGCAAGGTGGGGGATATCAAAAAACATTGCCGTCTCGATTATCTCGCCCCCTTCGACACGGTGGAACTCTGCATAACGCAGCATTGCAATCTTGTTGGTGGGCGGAATGTTCAACCATGGTTCATCGAACAGCCCCATCAGATGTCCCATCGACGCAACCCAGACACCTCCGGCATCGAGTTGGTTTTCACCAGCCATGAAGATATCCAACCGGCGCTGCATTCGGCGCAGAGAGTTTTGAAGGGGTTCCCAGAACCGTTTGGCAACTTCGACCGGATCATGAATTTCATGGAACGGATGATAACCACGCCAGATGGCGTCAGGTGAAAAGTAGGTTTTGGCGGCAGCCACGGCACCTTCGTCCAGCGCAGCAAAATAGCGACGAACAAGATCTTTAGCAGATTGTAAATCAGACATATTCACCTCTCAGTTCTTAAGGGTGTCTGGCGGGCAATCCGTCAGACTGCGCCGCGGGTTAGGCCGCGTATTGTTTCGCTTAAGTGACTTTAAACTCAGGTCGAAATCGTCAAAAAACTGCACCTCCTGCTCGATGGCATGTTGTACAAAAGTCGTCCGGTTGCCTGTTGTATGTATGGAGCTCAGGGATTTGGCCGTCTTAGTTGTTCCATCCGGGCTAGGGCGTCGACTCCGAGTTTTTTTGGTAAATGTACAGCAAGTCTACCAATGCCCAGTTTTTTGCGAATGAAATCGCCCTCCCTGCGTCAAAAATCCAATCCGCGAATATCCAGGGTTTATCGCGTTGGTAGAGGACCCAAGAGCCCGTCGCCGACCAGAGTTTGCTGCATGGCAGGCCAACCCACTTCTCCAATGTAGGAACCATCACCAATGAAGTGGCAAAGATCATGGTATTTCTGATCACTCCAGCTTGGTATTTCAGCGGCCCATTGCTTCATGGGCCACTGTCAAGTCAACCCCCAACTGTCTCCATAGCCAATACTGATCAATGAAGATCCAGTACTCGGCCGACTTGTCACTGTCCTTTCTCGTTGGATCGGCAATACGCCTGTCCGCAGATCTATTGCCGCTGACTTTGAGCCTCACGCATCCGCCTTTTGGCTGGATCGTCAGGCAAGGACAGGCGGGAATATCATCACAGGCGCACGGACAAAGGCAACGCTGACCGCTCTTAAAGTGAGCAAATGAACTTGCATCATGAAGCTGATACAAGTCGAAATCCCTGTATTTAGATGCATACGTATGCGCATCATCTGTAAGTTCGCTCAATAAATCAATAGCTAAAAATATTATATGACTTAGCTTTGCCCGCTATCTCGATACTAGCTCTTGACGGAACCAGATATTTTTTGAATTTTAAAGCATACGTATGCGGTTTAGAATCGATGAGGGCGCCGTGACACAAAAACCTAAACTTCCTGAAGATACTTCAGCCGCATATTCGATTCAGTCCCTTGAAAGACGAACATATGCCGGCGGATTACTCGATCTCTCTGGAAGAGTATCGACGCGGCGGAACGAAGGAATTCCTGGGGAAAGAACCCGAACACCTGGCCACGCAGGCGATGAGAGGGTTTGACGACAAATATAAGAATATTGTCGACTACATTGTCCGAATAACGCATCAGATCTGGGAAGAAAAAGACATCGGCTGTATCTATGATACCTACAGCCATGACTGCCGCGTTTGGGACGATGTCGGGCTGCAATACGGGCGCGACAAGATCGTCGAAGATACCGTTCATACTAACAATGCGATCCCTGACATACGGCTTATCGCGGACGAGGTGATTTGGGCCGGTAATGACGACGTGAGTTTTCATACCTCACATCGCACGATGATCATGGGAACCAACACAGGTTACTCGCGCTTCGGGCCCCCTACCAATCGGCCCCTTCGGCTGTTCTGCATCGCCAATTGTGTCGTACGAGACAACGAAATTTATGACGAACACGTTGCCTATGACACTGCTGCACTGATCCAGCAAATGGGCTTTGACGTAGGCGAAGTAGCCAGACAAATTGCCTCGCAACGGCCGCAAGGGCCGTTTGCTCCGAACTTTGCTGCCAGCGAGCCGAAGCGATTGGCCGGTCAGGCGTTTCCTGAACGTTACCCCATCCCGGATGTAGTTGATGGAAACATACGAGACTTCGTTAATGCGGCATTTGAGAGCATTTGGAATCACAGGAACTTTGCTGCGATGGATCAGGTTTATGAACCGGACGTCGTTTTCGAAGGCTCTACAAGTAGGGTCTACCGTGGGGTAGGCCAAATGCGCTCACATGTACTGTCGATGATCGCTATGTTCCCAAACATACGTATTGCCGTCGATGACATTTATTGGATGGGCAATGCCAAAGACGGGTATCTCGTATCAATTCGTTGGGGTGGTGTCGGCGCGCACCGCGGAAACGGCCCATACGGTGAACCCACCGGAAAAGAAGCTCATGTCTGGGGCATCACTCAGTGGCATATTCATAACAATAAGGTCCAGAAAGAATGGACTGTTTTCAATGAGTTCGGGGTTCTGATGCAGATACTGGGAGACACCTAACGGCGACTGCGGCAACAAGGAGGTTGATATGAAACTGAAACACATACTACCAGCATTGGCCATCGGACTGAGCCCGATGGCGGCTTCGGCCGAATGTACGATCGAAGGTACGGGTGAAGTGAATGTCTTGTCCAACTTCTTCGAAGCGCTAGAAGTTTTGGCTGCAGAAATGGAAACCTGCGAGCGGGCCGGCCTTGTCGTCGAAACCAAACTGACCACGGATCACAAGGAAGAAACGAATAAAGCGTTTGAATCGTCGACGTCCCCTTGGGACGCAGCTGCCGTCGCAAATAGTTCAATAACTCTGCTCCAGGCTAAGGGACAACTTCGCCCATTGAATGATCTGGTCGAGAAGTACCGGGAAAAATACGACATTGAGGAGGGGATGCTGATCCGTTTTGGCGACGACATCATGGCGATTGCCTTCATGGTCAACGCTCAACACCTGTTCTACCGCAAAGACATCTTTGAAGAGAACAACATCGCTGTGCCGACCACTTGGGATGAGGTTCTGGAGGCATCCGAAAAACTCAAGCAAGCTGGGATCGAACACCCCTATGGCGCAGCCTTTGGCAACAGCTGGGAATTGGCGAATGAGTACGTCAACATGCTCCTGGCAAATGGTGGCACATTCTTCGACCCAGAGACATCCGACTCTACTTTCGAAACGCCAGAAGCAGTCGCGGCGTTGGAGAAAATGGGCGCACTCTATAGGTACATGTCTCCAAATTCGATGTCGATGGACTTCGGTGACGTGAAGCGTCAATTGCAACAAGGTGATGTGGCGATGGCCGTTATGTGGGGCAATGAAGCCTCGGGAATGGACAATCCAGACGAAAGCACCGTGGTTGGCCAGATTGGATTTGCCCAGTCCCCTATCATGGTCGAAGGCGGAGCTCCTTCATCGACATTCTGGTGGGATGGCTACGTAATGCCAATGAACCTCGATGGTGATCCAGATCTGACGTTCCAAGTGCTGATGCACGCAATGCGAGCGGAAACGGTCGAAGAGAACAACGATGTAACTCTCTGGATTCGTTCGGCGTATGAGCCAGGCCAATACACTGCGGCTATCACTGACACGGTTGTTGCAGGCGCGCCTCCTTATCCGATGAACCCGCAAGCTGCGCTGGCGCATTCGGCCCTGGGTGAAAACATCGCGGACTTTATTGTTGGCAAAGAAAGCGCCCAAGACTCTCTGGCCGATGCAACAAAGGCGTACCGCACTGCGGCGCGTGACCAGGGCCTGTTGAAGTAGGTCCTACTCCCTGGTGCCAGCTACGTCGACACGATTTGGCTGGCATCAAACTTTTGACGGGATAGTTCAGTGAAGCGCTCTACTTTCTTTTCATTCGTTGCACCGTCTTTGGTGTCCATGCTGCTGCTTATCGCGCTCCCCCTTGTCGCGATTGTCTATCTCGCATTGTATCAATCCTTTACTCAAACTGAACTGAAAGAGGTTAAGACTGAGGTACCTCTGTTTGGGGGGTTAACACGGGAAGTTACCCGAATGGTTCCACAATCGGTACTGGATGCAGATGGCAATCCGGTAAAGGTCTGGCAATATGTCGGTGGACAAAACTTGGAAAACGCTATCGATGTGGAGGGCCTAAAGGCCTCCGTTGATGGGGCCAAAATTGAAACCCCCAGAGAGTTTGTCAAAGCGCTTTATCGAGAAATCAGTGACGTAGATTTCTGGTCCGCGCTTGAATTCACATTGCTTTATACGTTTGTCACGACACCGATCATACTGATCCTAGGGTTCGGTCTCGCCCTAGCAACCAATCGAGTAACGCTGCAACTGCGTGGGTCGGTTGTGTTTGTGACGCTTCTGCCGATGATCGTAACCCCGGTTGTCTCGTCCCTCGCGGTTTATTGGTTGTTCATTGATGGCGGTGTTGTCGTAGCGACATTAGAGGCCATGGGCTTCGGCAAGTTCTACTTTCTTGCAGATCAGGTCACGATACGACTTGTAATCATCGCCTACGGAGTTTGGTTTGCTGCACCCTTCGCGTTCATCATACTATATGCGGGGTTGCAAACGGTACCGGAAGAGCCGCTAGAGGCGGCGATCATAGACGGCGCAACGCCATGGCAACGTGTTCGATACATCGTAATCCCCTACCTGTCTCCATTGTTCGCCGTAATCACACTGATCCATGTGATGGACAGTTACCGGGTGTTCGAGCCCGTTCTGGTATTCGGGTCGCGTGTCTTCGCGAATTCGGTACAGTATCTAACCTACTACACACTTGTTTTTGAGGGAAATATCCACAAATCGGCGGCTTATGCCGTGCTTACGGTGGCTGGGGTCGTTGTGTTGTTGATACCGATCATGATCCGGACTTACAAAGACCAGAAAGCCAAAAAATGAGACCAGCGAAACTCAACCTTGCGTCTCGAGTATCGATCAACCTTGGCCTTTGGTTCTGGTTTTTTGCCGCGCTGCTCCCGTTTTTTTGGATGTTCCTCATCTCTCTGCGCAAACCTGTAGACGCGTTTTCGACCCCGCCAAAACTACTGGCGCCAATGACTTTGGAGAATTTCAGACATATCTGGGTTGAAGACGGTTTCTGGCAGTATGCAATAAACACGACCATCGTAACCACTTCGACCGTAGTCGTTTCACTCACAATTGCCTGTTTGGCGGCATATGCTTTGTCGCGTTACCGCGGGTCACTTGGGTTTTGGCTGTTGATGGCCGCGATGGTGTTTCGCGCAATGCCGCACATTGTGTTGCTGACAGCCTATCGCCCGGCCTTTTTTGAGCTGGGAATCTGGAGCCGATACGAGACACTCATCATTGTCCTTGTTGCTATTAACCAACCGTTCACAATCTGGATGTTGCGTGCCTTTTTCATGAATATACCACAGGAACTGGACGAAGCTGCGCTGGTTGATGGTTGCAATCGGTGGCAGGCTTTCTTTCGTGTGATTGTGCCTGTCATGTGGCCGGGTATCGTGACTGCCGGCTTGTTCTCATTCCTTCTGGCCTACAACGACTTTATTATCTCCAGTCAACTCATGAACGGTGATATGGCCACTATGACCGCGTCTCTTGGCAGTTACATGGGCCAGAACCAAAGCCTCGCGCGGCTGATGCACGGGATCGCCGGGGCCGTCTCAATCACCATATCCATCATTGTTTTGGTTTTTGTTTTCCAGAAACAAATCGTGTCTGGGATGACCGCAGGTGCAGTGAAAGGATGAGACATGACTGCTGAATCTAACCTCAAACTTATACAAGATATGTATGTAGCGTTGAACGCTCAGGATCTTGATGCGCATGACCAGTATTGGCATGAGGATATGATCTGGCACGGACCGCCGGGTTTCGGCGACATCCATGGCCGCGAACGCTTCAAATATGACGTTCTTGCCGAATTCTACAAAGCATTTCCCGACTACCATGTCAGTCACGAGATTGAGTTCGCCAACGAAACATGGATTGCTGGGACCGGATATCTGACCGGCCACCAACATGGTGAATATCTGGGTCTGCCACCCACCGGTCTACCGGTAAAGATGCGCTTTTCGGATTTCTGGCTGGTGGTCGATGGTAAACTGAAAGAAAACTGGGTAATGGTTGACCACGTCGATACGTTCAAGCAATTGGGTGTCGATCTGATGGCAGTTGTCAAGAAAAGCTAATGCAAAACGGGTTGGCGTGAGTTCCTTTGAAAAAGTCCAAGGTTACCTCAATTGATGTTGCGCGCCATGCTGGCGTCTCTCAATCTGCGGTGAGCCGTGCATTTTCCCGCACGCCGACCCAATCGGGTGTTTCCCCTGAAACAAAGAAGCGCATTCTCAAGTCCGCGGACGAGCTGGGGTACCGGCCTAATGCCATTGCGCGTTCGCTTATCACGCAAAGATCAAACATAGTCGCGCTTCTATTCAGTTATCTGGACAACCAGTTCTACGCGCTCGCGCTTGAGAAACTCTGCATAGAGCTACAAAAAATCGGGTTCCACGCACTGGTTTTCATGATGCCCAGTACAGATGAAGGCGTTGAGGACACTGTATCTCAATTGCTGGAATACCAGGTCGACGGAATCATCACGGCATCTGTCGAGCTTTCATCAACTCTCGTCAAATTCTGTTCTCAGCGCGATATCCCAGTAGTAATGTTCAACCGTTTTCAGGAACATGATGGCATTGCCAGCGTTACAACAGACAATGTCGCAGGCGGACGTATGGCTGCGCGGCATCTGCTGAAAACGGGGCATCAACACATTGCACTTCTGTCCGGGTGGGAGCGGTCATCTACAAGCCGTGATCGAAAATTTGGCTTTGAGGCTGAGCTTCGGGAAAGTGACCGCAATCTTTTTGCACATGAAGTCGGTCACTTTGATCTCGATAGAACTGGAGCAGCGATTCGAAAGATGTTTGGCGGCTCGAAGGAAACGCATCCGGATGCCCTTTTTGTGGCAAACGACTATATGGCGATCGAAGCGATCAGCATTTTGCGTAGCGAGCTAAATATCAGCATTCCAAACGATCTTTCAGTTATCGGGTTCGATGACATCCCTATGGCTTCTATGCCTGAGTTTTCTCTTACTACGCTAAGACAGCCCGTTAACAATATGGTTGCCAACGCGGTTCGCCAGATTAACGAGCTGGTGAGAGGCAAAACCATCGAAGTTGAGAACATAGCGTTGGCACCAAAGCTCATTGAACGAAATACCGTTCAGTCGCGTAATTGAACCGAGTCGTAGAACCTGAATGATTGCCGGGTCAAACACTTGCAGTTCAGACAGAGCAGAGATCGTGCGGGCTTTGTGTTGTCTCTGCCCATAAGATCTCTTTCCCAATCGAAGTGATTTTTTACACTCGAAGTCGCGGGATCCGTTGGCCTGAGCCCCACGGTCCCTCCAACTTTGCGCGGAGCCTTGGGGTTAGATCTCTGGCGTTAGGCCGCTATCTTGTCCCTTGTCTTTCTCTGCAGAAGTTCCATCGATGTCCTGTTGCCCATGCTGAAGGGGGTCCGCGCCAGTTGAAATCCTCTTGCCATTCTTCAACTGTGTTGCAGGCATGGCGAAATGTTGCGAGCAGCGTTTTTCTGAGGCCCTCGTCTCGCAGTTTTCCGTTGAAGCTGTTGATGAAGCCATTCTGCCGGGGCTTTACTGGCGCGATGAAATGCCGATCGATGCCCGTTTTCTTCACCCAGTTGAGGATCGCCATGCGGGTGAACTAAGTGCCGTTGCCCGACATGGCTGTCTTCGCCATGCCGGTTCAGCGATGATCTGACTCAGTTCACATGCAACGCGGTGGCCAGACAACGACGTATCAGTCACCAGAACCAAGTTTTCACGACTGAAGTAATCACCGGATGAGCCTGTCTCTATACTTCGTTTCATCTGACCTAATGAAGTCAGGTGCCATCTCCGTGAACGCCGCGAGCATTATAGTACAGGCATGCGACCAAGGCAGGAGGCAAGGGGTGCCTCCCCTTGCCTCGCCGGGTTCACTCGGGATCTGCGGCCCTCGTCTCACGCTCGACGTCGCTGTTCCAAATCGACTGATCCACGCCGTCGCCGAGCTCGGAATATTCAGCGATCTCGAAGACGGGCTCATTTCCCGCTCGACGTTGCGAGAAATAGTCCCGCGTGAGTTTTGCTACAGTCTTGGACAGGATCAGGATTGCGATCAGGTTTACCGTCGCCATGAGCGCCATCGACGCATCGGCAAAATTGAAGACGGTCGTGACCGCCTGTAAAGACCCCCAAATCACCATCGCAACCACGAGCACCTTCAGCACGAGAAGCGGGATGCGCCTGCCCATGCCGAGGAATTCCATTGCGTTCTCCGCGTAGGAATAATTGCCAATGATCGAGGTGAAGGCAAAGAACGGAATAGCGATCCCAATGAAGATCGGACCCAACGCCCCGATGTGCTGCTCCAGCGCAATCTGTGTCAGCGCCATGCCGGTGGGTGCGCCTTCAGAATAGTCAACCACGCCGGACAGCAGGATCATGAGCGCCGTGGCTGTACAGATGACCAGGGTATCAATAAAAACGCCCAGACCCTGCACTAGCCCCTGACTGGATGGGTGGTGCGGGTCAGGGACCGCGACAGCTGCGATGTTGGGGGCCGAACCCATGCCCGCCTCGTTGGAGAACAGGCCGCGCTTCACGCCGTTGAGCAGGGCCGCCATGAACCCACCCGTGAAGCCACCCGCCGCCGCTTCGAATCCGAAGGCCGACTTGACGATCAGCGCCAGCATGGCGGGAACATCGGCGATGTTTATGACCACGATGGCGAGTGCCACGAGGATATAAAGCCCGGCCATGCCTGGAACGACTTTTTCAGCGACCCGCGCGATGGACTTGATGCCGCCGAAAATCACAATGCCGGCCAGGCCGCCGACAGCAAGGCCGGTGGCCAGTTTGGGGATAGAGAATGCCTCTTCCATGGCGACGGAGATGGAGTTGGCCTGAACCGCCGAGAAAATCAGTCCGAAGCTGATGATGAGACATACCGAAAAGACATAGCCCATGGCGCTCGATCCGATGCCCCGTGCCATGTAGAAGGCAGGACCGCCACGGTATTGTCCATCCTCGTTTCGTACCTTGTAGAGCTGTGCCAGCGTGGATTCGGCGTAAGCCGTCGCCATCCCCACGAGGGCGACAATCCACATCCAGAAAACAGCACCCGGGCCGCCGAGATAGATCGCCACAGCAACGCCGGCAAGGTTACCCGTGCCTACCCTGCTTGCCAGGGAAATTGTCAGAGCTTGGAATGGAGAAATGCCGGCAGCAGAGGTGTCGCGTGATGACTTGATGACGCGAAAGAACTCGGCGAAATGCCGGAATTGCAGGAAGCCTGTTCGCCAGGTGAAATAGACCCCGACGGCCAGCAGACCATATACGAGGACGTATCCCCATAAGACAGTGTTTAAGAAATCGACGATTGCTGTCATACTCTTGCCCCTCTTGGTTGCATGCCCAACCATTAACCATTCGGTAGGCAAGGGAAAGCCTTGGATTGAAATCACAATGTCCGCAGGGCGACCTGCGTGCTGGTCTTTAATGAGTTCGCATCAGCCCGATGAATACCTGCAAAAGCTCAGGAGCCGATGGACCCAAACCGTGTAATTACCTGCACCGTTGGTCACCATGGCATCATCCGGCGACGTGTTTTTCAGCGGCTGCATAATCTCGGCCATCGCCAATTCGCCGCGCCCCTCTGGCAGGGTCGACCACGCGCGCTAATCCACGTTGCATTCTTCAGCATACGCCTGCCGATTTGCGGCGGAATGCTTGGGCGCAGAATGCTTCAGCAGGTTAGAGATCGTTTCCAATGCCGGTGCGGCGATACCCAAATCGGGCACATAAACCCGACCAATCTCATCCGGGTCGGGATAGATGTGAATGAGGTGTTGGGCGGGCTTTGGAATGTTGATCAAGCTGTAACCACTCGATTTCATCTCGCTGAACCGGGTGCCCAGCAGGATCACCACATCGGCAGATGTAATCCGCGCGGCCAGCTTGGGGTTGATCCCGATACCGGCATCTCCAGCATAGAGCGGGTGGGCATTGTCAAAGAAATCCTGGCACCTGAAAGACACCGCAACGGGCACCGACCATTTGGTGGCGAAATCCTGAAGGTCTAGCCGCGCCTGACTTGACCAAGCCCCACCACCGACCACGATCATGGGGTTGGTGGACGTTTCCAATGCGCCGAGCAGTGTGGTGGCATCACCCGCAGTAACAGTCGCACGCGCTGGGTGCGCTACTGGTAGCTGCGGCGGATTATTCACTGTCTGCTCCACCAGCATATCTTCGGGCAGGGCCAGAACCACCGGGCCGGGACGTCCGGACATAGCAACGTGAAATGCGCGCGAGACCATCTCGGCCATCCGATCAGGCGTAGGCACGCCAGTTGCGCGAGTTGGCCGGATTTGCGGAGCGTGGCGGTTATGCAGTGATGGGCGTTATAAGGAAACCGCGTCTGGCACCAAGTCGGACCGCGTGGAGCGACCAAAAGTCATGGAGCTGGCCCATGCCCGGAAAGTCGACGCTGTGCTGGTCACCGAACTATCCCGCTGGGGGCGCTCTACTCAAGACTTGCTCGATTCCCTCAATAAGCTCTCGGGTTGGAAAGTCTCGGTCGTCGCAATATCTAGCAACCAGTCAAACCGTTACTTTGGTGACGATTGCTGCACTGCGAAATTCGCCCCGCTCTGATCGCAATCAGATGCTGCGTCAACTAAAGCTTCAGCTGTACAAGCACGGTTTGCTCGGCAGAAAGAAGTTTCAGATTATTTTCCAGGATCCATATTCCTCCCTAAACCCGCGCCAGCGAGTAGGATCTCTGATCAGAACGCCGCTGGACCTTCTTGATGTCGGCACCCCGGAAGAGCGGGACAGGAAGGTTGACGAACTTCTCGAACTTGTCGGGCTGCGTCCGGAGGCACGAAATTTGTTCCCGCACCAGTTTTCCGGCGGGCAGCGCCAGCGCATAGGCATCGCCCGCGCTTTGGCGACTTCGCCGGATCTAATTGTTTGCGACGAGCCTGTTTCCGCACTGGATGTAGCCATTCAAGCCCAAATTCTGAACCTGATGAAAGATCTGCAGGACGAGCTGCAGCTGACCTACCTGTTCATCTCACATGACATGGGGGTGGTCAGTTACCTTTGCCACGAGGTTGCAGTTATGTATCTGGGTGTATTCGTGGAACACGGGGAACTCGAAAGAAATCCTAAAATAGCCTCTGCATCCCTATACCCGCATTCTTTTGTCGGCGATCCCGAAAATCGATCCGGCCAATCGCAGCTTGTTTGACGCGCAAAAGCTTGCCGGGGATCCGCCGAGCCCGATCAATCCGGCGCCAGGATGTCGTTTTGCCAGTCGCTGTCCGCACGCAAAAGAAATCTGCAAAAGCGAAATGCCTGCACTTCAATCTGTGTCGAAGAACGGCATGTACAGGCGCGTCGCATGTCATTTCGCCGGTGAAATCTAAACTTCCAATAAGGGGCCAACAATGAAAAACCTTCGAAATCTGTGTTTGGGGATAGCTATGGTCACAACTTCTGCTGCCGACCTCCAGGCCGAAACCAAATTGCCGAACATGGCGGTTGAGTTGGTCACGCTACATACGGATAACTATTCGGAAATGCTCGTCTTTTATAGGGATGTGCTGAAGCTCGAGGTCGCCTTTGAACAAGGTGAGTTCGCCAATTTCGTCTCAACCCCAACAAATCTTGGTTTGGTCAGCCGATCCGGTATGTTGGAAACTCTTGGCGACAGCGGTTTCGACGGAACTCGAACAGGTTCCGGTGTCGGGTTGGGATTCTACTTTGATACCGACGCACAAGTGGACGAAGCGTATGCAGAGATCGTGGACAGGGGCGCTCGCGTGGTTTCAGAGCCAACCAAGATGCCCTGGGGTGAATACATCGGGTTCTTTTCGGACCCGGATGGCAATGTCCATGAGTTTGTCTCTAGGGAGAAACACTAACCTCCCTACGTAAAATACAAGGCAGAGCACGCAGCCGATGTCGGCTCCATGCTCCGGGAACGGGGATAAGCGAAGTACAGCGTCGCCGAGGTCGCGGAGTCTCTCAGCATCGAGGATGCTAGACCAACTTGATCCCTCACACGGATCATCGTTCGACCGAATTGCCGCGAAGTAACTGAGCGACAGCAAATAGGAACCACTGCGCCGCAATAGAAGGGCTGGTCATCAGCGGCTCTCTTCGCAAAGCGAGAAGTCTGGCACCCGCAGATATTGCATTTGCAGCTAACGCTCGAAGCACTTGCCGTTGACCCGCGGCGTGGCAGGCGTCTACCCACTGTTGGGGCACGCAGCTCAACGCTCTCTGACCTGCGCGTCTATGGATTGAACAGGGTTTGTTGCAGTTTACCAGACATAAACTTCCATCTCGTCGGCGGAGATGGAATAGCCGGTTTGACCAAGTTTAGTGGACTGCAATTGCGTTCGCATGGTCCCTGTTACCCAAACAGGATCCCAGAGCAAATCGCCCGGCCAAGGCGTTTTGGTGCTCACCATGACCAGCTGGTTTGCAGGCGGTGGCGGGGTGTGGATGCAGGCGCCGACGTAAGGAACCAGCATGAAGTCGGTCACGCCGTCGGAGCTGATTTCAAAGGGAATAATGAAGCCAGGCATTTTGATGAAAGCACCGTTCAGCGTTTCATTCAGTATTGTGGCATTGGTGTCGTAGATCGGCGACCATGTATCATTCTCCATGTCCAAATCGCCTTCACCAATAATTTCCGAATAGGGAACACCGGGTGGGATCAAATCCTCCCACATGATTTCGCGGGGGGTCGCTCCAAATGCCATATGCGGCGCGGTGACTGATCCCGCCAAACCCATCATAACCGTTCTGCGATTCACCATGTGCCTTCACCTCACCCAGAGCATCACGTTTTCACGACCATACCATCAGCCACAGACATTCTGTAGGCTCGCATCGCGGGTATGAGGCTCACAATCACGCCAGCGCAGATTACACCCAGTATGAGCCAGACCTCGCGCAGCGTCGGAGCATCAATCGGTATCCAGAGGCCGAAAATGCTGTCCAAGAAAGGTTGGGCTACCAGCAATCCGACATATTGCAACACCAGCCCAAGAACTGCGCCAACGGTGGCCATCACCATTGCTTCCAGCACCAGTAAGCTGAGAATAGTCAGGGGTCGGGCGCCCATGGCGCGGAAAATCGCCATTTCGCGGCGCCGTTCGTTGAGGCTGGAAAAAATTGTCGCCATCATTCCGATTAAAGCGGTGACCACCACCATCGCAGACACCGCAAGCAAAGCGGTTTCTGCGATGCCGACGATGCTCCACAGCTCCTGCAGCGCAACGCCTGGCAAAATCGCCAGCAGGGGCTCCTCGCGATAGTCATTGATGGCGCGTTGCAACGTGAAGGTCTGGAGTGGGCTTTCAACGCCGATGAGGGCTGCGGTTATCGCCTTGGGCGTCAGCTCCATCTCACGAATGACGTCGACAGGCGTTGATTGGCCGGGGATTTGGGCGCCGCTTTTCCAATCAACATGTATTGCTTCGATTGCTTCCATACTCACGATGACTGTGCGATCGACGGGTGTGCCCGTTTTCTCCAGTATGCCGGACACGCGGAAAGGTTGGTCTTTATGCTGGGCAAAAGAGGCAAGCCCGTGCGCCACGACAATGGGATCCCCAACATGATAGCCAAACGTGGCAGCAACATCGGCACCAATCACGGTATCAAAGAGATCATCCATCCGAGTACCATCCGCCATCTCTAGGGACCGGCCTTGGCGGTATTTATAGTGATCGAAGAATGCTTTGGTTGTGCCCATGACGCGAAACTGACGATGGCTGTCGCCCAGTGAAATCGGAACGATCCAGTCAACATCGGGTCGCCTTGCAATGTCTTGATAGCTCTCCCAGGTCACATTGTTGGTGGCATTGCCAATGCGGAAAACAGAGTAGAGCAGCAGCTGCACAGATCCAGACCGGGCGCCGACGATTAGATCTGTGCCGGAAATCGTATCGGCAAAGCTTGCCTTGGCGCCGGTCCGTATTTTCTCGACACCAAGAAACAGGGCGACAGATAACGCGATGGCAAGGATTGTCATGCCGACGGTCAACGCCCGTGCGAAGAGCGAAGCAACTGCAAGGCGCAATATCATGTCATCGCCCTTTTAACTTGAGCGATATCTTCCATATGGACCACACGGTCAAAACATGCGCTGAGCCGTGCGTCATGGCTGACCATCAGCAGCGAGGAGCCATGCGAGGCTGTCTGAGTAAAAAGTAAGTCTAAAAAGGCGCTCTGCACACCGCTATCAAGTGCGGAGGTGGGCTCGTCAGCGATGATCAACGGAGGGGTGCCGATCAATGCTCGGGCCACTGCGACGCGTTGCTGTTGGCCCACGCTCAGGGTCCGGGCCTTGGCGCTGATAATATCCTCTGGCAAATTGAGCGCAGAACACAATCGCGATGCCTCCGCGTTTGCATCACTTACACGCTGTCGCCGTGACGGCGCAAAGCGGAGCGGGAGCAGAATATTGTCTATCACCGTTCCAAATGGCAACAGGTTAAACTGTTGAAAGATAACTCCAATATGATCTGCTCTGAACGTGTCACGCGCGCCACCATTTAACGCAGAGATAGTCCTGCCCGCGATCGAGATCTTTCCACGATCCGGCAGGACTGTGCCGCAGATTAACGACAAAAGCGTGGATTTTCCGGAACCGCTTTCGCCGAGCAACAGCACGGTTTCACCTGCTGCTACCGAAAGGTGCGGGACCGTCAGCGAGAACCCATCACGACCCGGCCAGCGATAGGCCAGATCGTTGATATTCAGCGTTGCATCAACCACTTGAGGTCAAGGCTCCAGGTTTAGGACTGGGGCGTTACGGTCAACCTGATAGGCGCGTGCACCAGTTGATTTGATCACTTGCACATCTACGCTCTGCGCATGCGGAAAGGCAGTGAAATAGGCAAATGTCATGTTACTCAACGCCTCAGGTTTCGCACAATCTAGTGTGTAGTTTGCATGAAACTCGGAGTGGGCAGCATGCTCTGCGTGACTGTCATTATGGTCACTATCATGCTCTTCGTGTTCATGCTCCTCATGCGCGTGTTCGTCAGCATGATCCTCATGTTCTTCCCCGCCTGCGAGCGCTGCATGCGCATCCACCATGCTGCAGAGCGCTGAATCCGGGACAGCGAACAACTGCAAAGGTGAGCTGAGTGAGGCAAGTGCTGCGTTAACTGCGGAGATATCAGCCTCGCTTTTGGCGGTGTATTCAAACCCGACAATGTCTGCCCCTGGAGCTTCGAATTCCATTGAGACCGTTGTGTCTTCGATCGCAATGTTGAGCGTCCCAACGCCATGTTCATGGGCATCAAGTTCGCGCGTGCCTTCTGCCAATGCAGGCAGAGCGGCGACGACAGCAAGCAATGAGAGGGTTCGTTTCATGATTATGATCCAATATGTAAACGTCGTTCAAGCAGCACATGCGCCGCACAATCCGTGGATTTCGACGATATGACGCACGGCATGAAAGGCATTTTGGCCGGTCAGGGCCGTGAGTTTCGGTAGCAGCTCGCTACCGTCATGTTCGTCAACGGTGCCGCAATCATCACATATCGCCAAGACAGGCACGCTCTCGGCGTGGCTGCAACGGCAGGGCACAAAGGCATTGATCGATTCAAGACGATGGGCGCGCCCCTGGTCGGTCAACGCCGAAAGTGTACGATACACGGTCGGCGGCGCGATATTAGGTTCAGCTATCTGAAGTTGCTCAAGAATTTGATACGCGGTCATCGGCTTGTCGCATGCTTTCAGCACGCTCAGTACATCCAGTTGCCGAGCAGCAGCACGCTTTCTCATATCAAGGCTCCTTCTCTCTGTAGTTTGTTATATTATAATGTAACAAAATTCAAGATGTGAATCTTCTTACCACCTCCTAGATCACCTGCTGAGAGCCGTTGTCGCGATATAGCGCATCCTTGCCGCTCAGCAGGATCTGTCACCTGTCGCGGGTGCTCTCTCAGTCTTTGGTTTCGGTGCGCGGAACCGTAAATAAAAAGTCGTCTGGGAGAGCCTGTTCGGTGAGCTCATTCGGAATTACATCCGGGCCACTTAGAAATACATTGGTGCAAAAATGCGCATGCATTCGGGACAGCTTGCGCAGCCTGTCGCCTGTGATTTTCTGGTACAACACTCGCATGTCGTCGCGGTTTTTTAACTCATCAATCTGCTCCCGATGCCGCCGACAGACATAGTCGTGCGCGGCGGCTATATCCGGGTCACGCAGCAGCCTTGCCATTTCTGCCTCCAGTTCGGGGATCAGGCATTGAATGGATCGCTCTTCCTCGGAATTATTATTCATTCGAAACCAGTAGGGTAGGCCTTGATCTCGTTCTGTGTGGTTCACACGGCCACGATCCCGTTTGACCAAAAAACTCTCAGCACTGCGCACCGCATAGTGATTGAGCTGCACCAGATCATATCCGTAGGTTTCAATGGTCGAGCGCCAGCCGCTACGGAACATCTGTTGTGGCATAGCCTGCCCGGATCCGTTCACCCAATGGATATCCTTCCAGTGGTGCGGTCGCAGCCCCTTGGGCCGGTGTACGCCGAGCTTTCTGAAGATGCCCTCATTTCGGAACAGCGTTTTGAAGCCCCATGCCTGGTGAGGTCGGCGCGTGATTTCGCGGGCGCATCGTGTGAACTCTCGTGTGACCAGCTCACCTGAGAATTTCGACACATTATTGTTGCCGAACAGGCGCCACGTCATGGAAATCATATTGGCGCCTTGCATCGCTGCATAAAGATCGCTGAGATGTCCGTTACCGCATTTGATGTTGATGAATTCATCAACATCCATACAGACGATCCAATCAGCGTCGCGGATAAGGGGTTCCTGTTGAGCCGCCTGAAAGGCCGCGTGCTGTGGGGTTGTGTCGGTGTCGCGGCAGGGGTTGTCACGATGCTGGACAATTCCCTTGTCCTGCAGAACCCTCAGGAGAGCAGCGGTGCCGTCCGTGCAATCGTTTGTGTAGATGAGAAAATCATCAACCCCGATCACCCGGTGGTAGGCCAGCCATTCCAGAATGAACGGCCCCTCGTTTTTCATGGTCGTGACCACCGATGTCCGGGTTCCCGCGCTTGGGTGGAGCAGGGGCTTCTTTTCGGGCATACGCACCGGATTGCCGCCAAGATGCTCCCGCGACAGTGTCAGCAGTTCTGGCGATTCCAGCAAGCTTCCTTTTGCCACGAGATGCGAGATGTTCCGTGTTGGATGGCGCAGGACCATGTTTCGAAAGAAATTTGACGGCTGGGTCGGTTCGGCTGTGGCTCCGATAATCTGGCTTTGGTGCCAGATATGGCCGTCCTTGTTGCCGCGAGGCGCGACGCACCAACGTGGATGGCCGATATTGTTGTCAAACGCGGTGCAGATGTGATCAGCGAACGCGGCATCTAGGTTCCGGCGAACGCGCCACGGATAGGTTTGTGTTCCAAGTATGCGGATGTATTTGTCGCCAGCCTGCACCGCGCAATCAAAGATATTCGCCTCGGGTGGCCGGGCCAATAGGTCACATAGATCTATGTTTGCAACGGCGCGCGCGTCGCTTAGGAACCGTCTCCGGATAATTTCATAGATCAGAAATTCGCCCAGAGGTGCTCTCCATGGATCTATGGGCGGCGGCTCTGGCCAATGTCTTTTAGGGGCGTTCTGAGCGTTCGAAGGGTGCGCTTCTGCAGGCAGTCCTTTCTGACCCAGTGGGATTTCCGAGTGTATCACGACTACTTGGCTTAGCCCTTTGATCGTGTGCGCCAAGTTGCGCAATTCTTTGATGAAAAGGCGACTTTCGTTGGGTGGTGATTGGTCGAGAATGACAGCTGCCTGCATTCCGTGCTGCCTTGCATGATATTGCATCCACGTCGCGGCTGTTTCCGGGCTTTCACCATTGCGGATCGCAAGCAGCACATTGAGGCCGGCAAACAAACTGGTTTCCGGGGGTTCCGCAGTGAGACTGAATGATTGACCCAGTATATTGAGCTTTACCGGCTCAGCAGGGCTCGTCGTTGGAATATCCAGGATCACAGCCCCGTTTCCGCTCCGACTTGGCGAAACAGTCGCATCCGGTGTTGAGATATCTTCGACTAGAGTGTCAGATTTGAAGAACAGACTGGCCAGATAGCCGGTGCTTTGGGGTAGAAGAACGCAGTCCAGTAGAGTGGTTTCTGCGAGACATTGCGCGCCCAACTGACGTTCCAGAACCTTATCCGATGTCATCGCGAAACCTGCATGCGTCATTGAATATCCGTAGCGATTTCTTTTAAGTACCATGGCTTTGTAAATCTGACCTGTCAAAAGGGCGATCAATGCTCGGGTGCAAAGCAAGGCGTCCTCTCTCCGAATGCAAACGGATATTCCATATCATTTTGCCAAGAAGCTACCGATACGAACTGGTTGTTCCGCCGGTCCAGCGACGGAAGGCGCGGTGAAAGTTGGCGGCAGACGAAAAGCCAAGGTCATCGGAGATGTCCTCGATAGATTTGTGACCCGCCCGAAGATCACGAATGGCGATATCGCGGCGCAAAGCGTCCTTGATGGACTGAAAGGACGTCGCCTCATCCTCCAGTCGTCGCATCAGCGTGCGGGGTGTCACATTCAGCATCGCGGCCGCGTCACCCAGACGGCAGTCTTCCCAGTTTGACCGATAAAGAAAATCCCGAATTTGAAGGGACAGCCGATGCTCACGAAAGCCAGTGAAGATCCAGTCCCGCGGCGCCCGATCCAGGAATGCCGCAAGCTCCGCCGGGCTACGAGGCTGCGGGGGCCCCAGCTGTTGCGGATCAAATGAAATCGCAGAACACCATTGAGAGAAGCGCACGGGGGCCGGAAAAATAACCCCGTAGTCCTGCGCAAAATCTGGCTGGTCAAATGCAAACTGCACAGCTTGTACTGGCACCTCGTAGCCTGCGAGCCAAGACAGCAACCCATGCGCCAATTTCAGCAGGAGCATATGCCCGAAACGGTGTACCTCGGGCGAACCACGTGGCACGAGGCTGAGCGTGATTTTTAATTTTTCTGATTTTAGGTCAATGTGATAGTCGTCCAGTATCAGGTTCCAAAACGTCGAGAACCGATAGAGTGCTGCCGGTAGAGTTCCGGCTTCGCGCACAGTTGTGAGCAGGTGCTGAAGCGCCCGTGGGCGAACCGGGCGGCTCCACAGGCCAGGCATCTCATCGCCGGTTTCTGCGGCAGCAATTTGATAGAGCTTAACGATCTGATCCAGTGTAACGCGCTGAGTGGCCCTGTTTGCCTCGGGCTTCGAGTTGGTAAGCTGGCGAAGCCCGCAGTGGGACAGGATCCTGTGTATCTGATCTACATCACAACAAGACTGAAGAGCTGACAGCCAGTCTTCAATGAAAGGCAATGAAACGGTTGCCAGCGTGTCTGGATTAGGGCGTATCATAGAGGCGATAGAATACGTCGATTTGTCACTTTCGGAAAGTTGTTTGTCAAATTCTGGGATGGGCAGGCTATTGGCCATAGCTTAGACAGTCGGCAACAGCTAGCACAGCAACGAGGCGCCAATGACCTATGAAGCTCCGATCCGTGACATGATGTTCAATCTGGACCATCTCTCGCAATGGCCGCAGGTCAGCGCGCTTGAGAAATACGGTGAGATTGATCGCACTGATGCCCGGGCCGCGCTGGAGGAATTGGGTCGGTTTTGCACTGATCTGATCGCGCCGCTATCGGCTGTCGGCGACACCACGGGGGCACAGCTGGATGGAGATAAGGTCGTTCTGCCAGAGGCCTTTGCGGCTGCCTATGCACAGTTCGTCGACATGGGATGGCAGAGCCTGGCCCACCCGGTCGATCACGGTGGAATGGGGCTGCCCCGCGTGGTTGGCGCGGCAGCCACCGAAATTCTAAACGCGGCAGACATGAGCTTTGGCCTCTGCCCGCTGCTGACAGATGGGGCCATCGACGCGCTGCAATTGTCGGGAACCGAGGCGCAGAAAGAGCTCTATCTTCGTCCGCTGGTCTCCGGCCGATGGACCGGAACTATGAACCTGACGGAGCCACAAGCCGGCAGCGATCTTGGGCGGGTGCGTTGCAAGGCCGAGCCGCGCGCGGATGGCAGCTACGGGGTCAGCGGGACCAAGATTTTCATCACCTATGGCGCGCATGAGCTGTCGGAGAATATTATTCATCTGGTTCTGGCCCGGACGCCGGGCGCGCCGGAGGGCCACCGGGGGCTAAGCCTGTTTCTGGTGCCCAAGTTCCTTGTTGATCAGGACGGCACACCCGGCGACCGCAACAGCGTCAATTGCGTCAGTATTGAACACAAGCTGGGGGTACGGGCGAGTCCCACTGCGGTCTTGGAGTATGCCGATGCCACCGGCTATCTGATCGGGGAGGAAAACCGCGGTCTTGAATACATGTTCACGATGATGAACGCCGCGCGGTTTGCGGTTGGGGTGCAGGGCGTCGCTGTTTCCGAACGCGCCTATCAACACGCGCTGTCCTACGCCAAGGAACGGGTGCAGGGCCAGGCGATCGGGCTGGACCCCGACCAGACAACGGCGATCATTGGTCATCCCGATGTGCGCCGGATGGTTCTGCGTATGCGAGCATTGGTCGAAGGGGGACGCTCTCTGAGTATGGCTGCGGCCGGTTGGCTGGATTTGTCCCAAAACGGCGACGATGACATCCGCGCCGAGACCGCGCCGGTGGCTGAATTTCTGGTTCCCTTGGTCAAGGCGTTCTGTTCGGAGCGGGCGGTTGAGGTGGCATCTCTGGGGGTGCAGATCCACGGCGGCATGGGGTTCATCGAAGAAACCGGTGTGGCGCAGTTTTACCGGGATGCGCGCATTCTGCCGATCTACGAGGGCACCACCGCCATTCAGGCCAACGACCTGCTTGGGCGCAAGGTATTGCGAGACGCAGGTCAGACGGCGCGCCGGTTCTCCGCGATGATTGCAGACACCGAGGCTGCGTTACAGACAGGAAGCGCCAAACTGCAGGATATCGCGGCATGCCTGGGTGAGGCGAGGGCGGCGTTTGATACCAGCCTGTCCTGGTTGCTGGAAACCGCCCCCAATGATCCCAGAGCCGCATTTGGTGGCAGCGTGCCCTTCCTCAACCTCACCGGGACGCTTGCTGCCGGCTGGCAGTTGGCGCGCGCCGCGCGCGCTGCTGAGGCAGAACAGCACAGGGGGAATGAGACCGAATTCATGGCGCAAAAAATAACCACCGCGCAGATATTTGCGCATCATATTCTGGTCGAATGCGAAAGCGATCGTGCGCGCATCATGACGGGCGCAACCAGCCTTCTTGATGAAGCCAGCCAGCTCTGACCTCTGATAAAATATATGCCTCCGGGCAAACCTCCTAGTCCGAAAGGATCCAGCCATGTTGGCAAAAGACAGTTTCAGCTCATATCAAAACCTCGCAATCGACGTGCGCGACAACGGTGTCTGCGTCGTGAGCCTTGATCGCCCCAGCAAGCGCAACGCGCTCGATACCGCCACGATCGAGGAACTGGTCCAGTTCTTCAGCAGCGCACATCGCAAGGGGGTAAAGGCGGTGGTCCTGGCCGGGAAGGGCGACCATTTCTGCGCCGGTCTGGATCTGGTGGAGCACTGGAAAGAAGACCGAAGCCCCGATGAATTCATGCATGTCTGCCTGCGCTGGCATGAGGCGTTCAACAAGATGGAATATGGCGGTGTACCGGTGATCGCAGCACTGCAGGGCGCGGTGGTTGGAGGCGGTCTGGAGCTTGCCAGCGCCGCCCATATTCGCGTGATGGATCAAACCACATATTTTGCCCTGCCAGAGGGTCAGCGCGGGATCTTCACCGGAGGTGGTGCCACCATTCGCGTGTCCGATCTGATCGGCAAATCCCGCATGATCGACATGATCCTGATGGGGCGTGTCTATCAGGGGCAGGAGGCTGTTGATCTGGGGCTGGCGCAATACATCACTGATGGTTCCAGCTTTGATAAGGCGCTTGAGCTTGCTGATCGGGCAGCCGAAAACTTGCCGCTCACCAATTATGCCATCTGCTCTGCGATCAGCCACCTCAACAATATGTCCGGTATGGACGCAGCTTATGCCGAAGCCGTTGTCGCGGGCGTGGTGAACACGCAACCGGCCGCCCGCGCACGGCTTGAGGCTTTCGCCAATAAAACCGCGGCTCGGGTGCGCCCGAACGACTAGCGCGATATTGGTCCCGTCAAGCCGACGAGGGGAGGGCGGGTCCGCGTCGCAGGGGAGCATTGCGGGTGGGTGATGCCGCCTTGACTGGCCTGACCGAATACAGCAAAGCTTGGGGTATGACTAAGGCCAGAACAGGGGCAGCACTGCTGTCCCTCTCCCTTGATCGCGACAGTACAGACACGCTTCAGGCGCAGCTCCTTGTGCAGCTCAGGCGTTTGATTCTGGACAGAATGATCGCTCCGGGATCAAAACTCCCCTCCAGTCGAGCGCTGGCCGAAGAGTTGTCGGTCTCTCGGGTGACGGTCTCTGCGGTCATCGATCAATTGATCAGCGAAGGCTATTTAGAGGGGCGCGCCCGGTCCGGCGTCTATGTCGAAGCAGAATTGCCGGATCAGCTGCCAGAGGCGCAGTCCAGCACTGCGGCCTCTGTGGATCAGGGCGGGGCCGACATCCTTCCGGAAAAGGCACCCCCTGTCGCGCCCGCGCCCTTGCAGCCATTTGATACCTCCGCACCCGAACTGATGCTGTTTCCTTACCGGCAATGGGCGCGTCATCATGATCAGACCTGGCGCAGGCCGGATGCGGCGCTGCTGTCGCGTGTTGATCCATTTGGCTGGCCGCCTCTGCGGGAGGCTATCGCGGATCATCTGCGTGAATGGCGTGGATTGCCCTGCACGGCAGACCAGATTTTCATCACATCAGGTGTTGTCGAAGCCATCGGCCTGATCGCTGCTACAACGCTAAACGAAGGAGACGATGTGCTGACCGAGGAGCCGGGATACGCCGTCCTGAACCGGGCTGTGCACCACAACCGGCTTGTCTCTGTTCCGTCGCCGGTTGACCAACAGGGGTTCGATATCAAGACGGCGCTTCAAACGACCCCTCGGGCGAAGGCGGCGATCGTGACCCCATCGCGCCATTATCCGCTGGGCGTCACGATGCCACTGTCCCGCCGGCTTGAGCTGATTGAATGGGCCGTCGCCCGCAACGCCTATGTGATCGAAGACGACTTTGACAGTGAATATCGGTTCCAAGGTCAACCGCTTCCCGCCATGATGAGCCTCAGCAATCAGGATCGGGTGATTTACGTCGGAAGCTTCTCTAAAGTGATTTTTTCCGCATTGAGGCTTGGGTTTGTGGTTTTCCCGAAGTCAATGTTGCCCAAGGTGAGGTCATCATCACCCCAAATAGATCAGCAGGCATCGCTGATGCTGCAGCCGGTCCTGGCACGGTTCATGCACAGCGGTGATTTCGCCATACATATCCGGCGTATGCGGCGCTTATATGCCAAACGGCAGGTGGCAGCCTTGCAGGCAATCAAGCTACACGCCGCCGATCTTCTGATTGTCGATCCCGTGCCTGCCGGCATGCATCTGGTCGCCAATTTGACGCCAGACCTACAGAGCCGCATGAGCGATACTGAAGCTGCAAAACGAGCCAAATCCGCCGGAGTGACTGTTCAGCCTTTGTCGTCATTTTTTGCCGGACCACCTATGCGCCAAGGGCTCGTCATGGGGTTCGCGGGATTTTCGGAGGAGCAATTGGAGAACGGCGTTCGAGTATTAGCGGCGGCCTTGAGAGCCTGACGCCCGATGCAGTTGATTGCATTAGTATTAACATAATCCGCATTACCGTATGATAGTGCGAGCCTGGGATCGCACTACATTTCAGTGTGACTGCTACAGGTTGAGGTGCTTTGCGGCCAAGGAATGCCGCGCATTGATGCGATCAGGCAGGTGCAGATAGGGGCTGCGGCTCATGTATCGATCAACCCTATCAACGATTCCAAACATGTCTCTTGAAGAGCCTAGCTTGCGGCAAGAATACTCAGAAAACCAACGGAATATGTTAGCTAAACCCACACGAAATGTCATGGACGGCGAACACCTGAGCGTTGAACATAAGGGGCTCGGCAGAGCAAGGATGCAAAAACCAGGCATAGGCTCTCCCGTCAGAGCAACCTGAAAGTCTGAATTGTCGATTCTGACATGAATCTTGTCCGAAAGCGCATCGGCAGCCTCAGCTCATTTCACGGCAACTGTTCTCGCAAGGAACAGGAGCCGCTATGCGATATTCTGCGTTTGGACTGATCAAGGAAGCCCTCAGCGGGCACAAGGGCTGGCGCCCGCAATGGCGTGATGCTGCGCCGCAGGCGGCCTATGATTATGTGATCATTGGCGGTGGCGGACATGGTCTGGCGACGGCCTATTATCTGGCCAAGGAGTTCGGCGGCGCGCGGATCGCGGTGCTGGAGAAAGGCTGGATCGGTGGCGGCAATGTCGGGCGGAATACCACGATCATCCGCTCCAACTATCTACTGGATGGGAATGAGCCGTTTTATGAGTTTTCGCTGAAGCTCTGGGAAAATCTGGAACAGGATCTCAACTACAACGCCATGGTCAGCCAGCGTGGTATTCTGAACCTGATCCATAGCGACGCGCAGCGCGACGCGGCTCGGCGCCGCGGGAATGCCATGATACTCAACGGGTCCGACGCCGAGCTTTTGGATGCGGATGGCGTGCGCGCAATGTATCCGTTCCTAAACTTCGACGATGCGCGCTTTCCTATTAAAGGCGGCCTTTTGCATCGGCGCGGCGGCACGGTACGCCATGACGCGGTGGCCTGGGGTTATGCCCGTGGTGCCGATCTGCGTGGTGTGGATATCATCCAGAACTGCGAAGTCACCGGCCTGCGTATCGAAAGCGGCAAGGTGCTGGGCGTTGAAACCTCCCGAGGGTATATCGGGGCAGGCAAGGTCGGCGTCTCGGTTGCCGGCAATTCAAGCCGCCTGATGGCCTTGGCTGACATGCGCCTGCCGATCGAGAGCCACGTCTTGCAAGCCTTTGTTTCAGAGGGGCTAAAACCCTTTATTCCCGGTGTGATCACCTACGGCGCAGGGCATTTTTATTGCAGCCAGTCAGACAAGGGTGGGCTGGTCTTCGGTGGTGATATCGACATGTACAATTCCTACGCACAGCGTGGAAATCTACCTGTCGTCGAAGATGTCGTGGAAAGTGGCATCTCACTGATCCCGGCTCTTGGGCGGGCGCGCCTGCTGCGCAGCTGGGGTGGTATCATGGATATGTCTATGGATGGCTCCCCCTTCATCGACAAGACCCATATCGAGGGCCTCTATTTCAATGGCGGATGGTGCTACGGCGGGTTCAAGGCCACGCCGGCAGCCGGCTACTGTTTTGCGCATCTTCTGAAAACCGATCGTCCGCATGAGACCGCGACCGCCTACCGGCTGGATCGTTTCATGTCCGGTCACATGATCGACGAAAAGGGCCAGGGCGCCCAACCGAACCTGCACTGAGGAATTGTCCAGATGATTATCAACCATCCGCTGCTTGGGCCCCGCGACGCGCAGGAGTTCACCTATTTGGGCGACGCAGGCCTGATGAACCGCCCCTACTGGCTGTCAGAAACGGCTCTGCAGCAGTTCCACGACTATTTGTATCTGCGCAAGAACCCGGCGGGCGAACATCGCGAACTGTGGTTCCACGAACAGGGCGACCGGTCCTGGCTGGTGGTCACCCGTAATACCACGACCCATGAGATCCTGAGGGTGGAACTTGCCCGGGATGTGGCGCTTGCCAACAAGGCGGCGAATACCTCGCAGGAGCCGCAGCAATGAGCCAGAGATCCGTATTGAAAAATCGACTCGCGGGCGGCCTTATTGACCACGGTGCACCGCTGTCGTTCCAGTTCGACGGCAAGACTTACGGGGGTCATCAGGGGGATACGCTGGCATCTGCGCTGCTGGCCAATGGTGTTCGGCTGATGGGGCGGTCCTTCAAATATCATCGCCCACGTGGTGTGCTGACTGCCGGCAGCGAGGAACCGAACGCGCTGGTCGAGCTGCGCTCTGGCGGGCGTCAGGAACCCAATACCCGCGCCACCGTTGTGGAGCTATATGCAGGGCTGGAGGCCCAATCGCAGAACCGCTGGCCGTCGCTTGAACATGACATGATGGCGATCAATGACCGGTTTTCGAATTTCCTGACCGCAGGATTCTATTACAAAACCTTCATGTGGCCGAAGGCGTTCTGGGAAAAGCTCTATGAACCGATCATCCGCAAGGCGGCCGGGCTTGGCAGTCTGACCGGGGAGGCAGACCCTGATGCCTATGACAAGGGATACCTGCATTGTGATCTGCTGGTCATAGGCGCGGGACCGACAGGGCTGGCGGCGGCGCTGACCGCTGGCCGCGCTGGCGCGCAGGTCATCTTGGCGGATGAGGACTATCGCCTCGGCGGGCGCCTGCTAAGCGAAACCGAAGCGCTGTCGCAAGTGTCTGGCACCGATTGGGTGGCGCAGACACAGGCGGAGCTGGCTACGATGCCAAACGTCCGCGTCATGCCACGGACAACCGTGTTTGGCGCCTATGACCACGGCATCTACGGCGCGGTTGAACGCAACGCAGATCATCTGCCAACGCCAGCAGCAGGGAAACCGCGCCAGACGCTCTGGCGGATCTACTCCAAACGGGCGCTGATTGCGACCGGAGCGATTGAACGTCCGATCGCCTTTGAGAACAATGATCGTCCGGGCGTGATGCTGGCGGGGGCTGCACGGGCCTATGCCAACCGCTGGGCGGCGACACCGGGCCAGTCTGTGGTGGTCTTTGCCAATAATGACGATGCCTATCACACCGCTCGCGATCTGATGGCGAAGGGGGTGGAGGTGCCCGCAATCGTCGATGTGCGCAATGACGCGCCGACCCTGTCGGGCACCGAGGTTCTCGCCGGGGCCGAAATCATCGACACCAAGGGGCGTCTCGGCCTGTCCTCGGTCACTGTGCGTCTGGCAAATGGCCAAACCCGCACCATCACTTGCGACGCGCTTGCTATGTCGGGTGGCTGGAACCCCAATCTGGGCCTGACGTGTCATCAACGGGGCCGCCCGGTATGGAATGACGCGATCCAGTCCTTTGTACCGGGGCATGGGCTGCCGACTGGTCAACTGGTCGCCGGGGCAGCTGCGGGGGAGATGACCTCCGCACAGGCTTTGAAGGGCGGTGCAGAGCGCGCCGCTGAGGCGCTTGGTGATCTTGGCATCTCAGCCCGGCCTGCGGACTTGCCGCAAGCTGAAGACGCGCCTGTATCGCTGACGCCATTCTGGCATGTCAAAGGCGCCAAACGCGCCTGGCTTGATTTCCAGAACGATGTGACCGTGAAGGATGTCAAACTCGCCCATCAGGAAAACTTCACCTCGGTGGAGCATCTGAAGCGCTACACGACCCTTGGTATGGCGACAGATCAGGGAAAAACCTCGAACCTCGGCGCCTTGGCGGTGATGGCGGAGCTGACCGGAAAATCCATCCCGGACACCGGCACCACCATCTTTCGCCCCCCCTACACGCCAGTTGCTATGGGCGCGCTGGCGGGCCGTGCTGTTGGCAAGGATTTTCATCCGACCCGCCTCACCCCCAGCCACAAATGGGCCGAGGAACAAGGCGCTGTTTTTGTCGAGGTTGGCAATTGGCTGCGGGCGCAGTGGTTCCCCCGTGACGGTGAGACCCACTGGCGCCAGTCTGTGGACCGCGAAGTGCTGCAGACCCGTAGTTCTGTCGGCATCTGTGATGTAACCACATTGGGAAAGATTGATGTGCAGGGCGCGGATGCGGCGACCTTCCTCAACATGATCTATGCCAACGGATTTGCCAAACTGCCTGTAGGCAAGGTCCGGTACGGGTTGATGTTGCGGGAGGATGGCGTTGCTTATGATGATGGCACCGCCGCGCGACTTGCCGAGGATCATTTTGTCGTCACAACCACCACGGCCAATGCCGTTCTGGTCTATCGCAATATGGAATTTGTGCGTCAGTGTCTCTGCCCTGATCTGGACGTGCAGCTGATTTCGACAACCGAGGCCTGGGCGCAATACGCCGTCGCCGGTCCCAATGCGCGTAAGCTGCTGCAAAAGGTCGTCGACCCTCAGTTCGACATCTCCAACGAAGCGTTTCCCTTCATGGGATGCGGTGAGATCACGGTCTGCGGTGGGTGCCGGGCGCGGCTGTTCCGCATCTCTTTCTCGGGTGAGCTGGCCTATGAGATCGCGGTCCCAACCCGATATGGCGATGCGCTGATGCGCGAGATGATGGCCGCAGGGGAGGAATTCGATGTGACACCCTATGGCACCGAAGCGCTCGGCGTGATGCGGATCGAAAAGGGGCATGCCGCCGGCAATGAACTAAACGGAACCACATCTGCACTAAACCTGGGTTTGGGCCGCATGGTCTCAACCAAGAAGGACAGCATCGGCAATGTGCTAAGCCGCCGCGACGGTATGAACACAGAGGATGCGTTGAACCTCGTCGGGGTGCGCCCCGTGAATTCCAGCGATGGTGTCCCTGCCGGGGGACATTTGATGGCAAGCGATGGGCCGGTCGATGCGGCGCATGATCAGGGATATGTGACTTCTGCCGCCTATTCACCCATTTTGCAAAGCGCGATTGGGCTGGCCTTTGTCAAAGGCGGGTCAAACCGGATGGGCGAGCAGCTGCGTCTGGTCAACCCACTGGAAAACCAAACCGTTCTGGTTGAGATTGTCAGCCCTCATTTTGTAGATCCCGAAGGGGAGAAACTCCGTGCATAAATTGGCCCCCCTCTCCCCACTTGGCAGTGACACCCCCCGGGTGGACACGATTGGCAACCTGACCGTATCCGAAGTGACAGACCGGGCGCTTGCCTCAGTGGCGGCTCGCAAAGATCAAGAACCGGCGCTGCGGGCAGCTCTTGCAGAGGCCTATGAGATGGAGCTGCCAGAAGTTGGCGGTTCGTCACAGGCTGGTACACTCTCGGTCTTTTGGACTGGACCGGATCAATGGATGGTTTCAGGGCCATATGCTCAACACGAGCTGCTGGCCCGCGATTTGAAACAGGTGGCTGGCGCCACAGCATCGGTGGTGGAACAGACGGATGGCTGGTGTCGGTTCGATGTTGTGGGCGCTGCCCTGAGTGATCTGTTTGAACGGCTCAGCAACGCGCCGGTCCGCGACATGAAACCCGGATGCGTCATTCGCGGCACTTTGGAGCACCTCGGCGTGTTCCTGTGGCGCCTTGACGAGGATCGCATGGCTGTTCTGGGGCCGCGCTCCTCTGCTGCATCTCTGCATCACGCGCTGATCACTGCCGCCCGCTCCATCGCTTAAGATTGGGATCTGGATGTGCATGCCGCGCCGGGCTTATCCCGCCGGCAGGGCATCCCCGCTTTTGACGCGCAAGGAGTTCTTGGCGCGCCGGTCATTGATCGGCGTGACGCCAAAACTCTCGCGGTAGATCCGCAGGAATGCGCCGGGGGTGCTGTAGCCCACCATATAGGCGATTTCGGTCACCGACGTACTGGAATACAGCACCAGCTGCCGCGCCTGGTTCATGCGCATCATCCGATAGTATTTCAACGGGCTCTGGCCTGTGGCCTCCTTGAAGCTGCGTTCCAGCGACCGGGCGGATACCCCAATGGCATCCGCAACGTCACTGATCTGGATCGGATCTTCGATGTGCTCAGCGAAATGCTCGATCGCCTGCGTCACCTTCTTTGGCAGCAAATCCTTGCTTTTGGCCGTTGAAAACGCGGGCGTTTTCTGAGAGGTCGCTGCGCTGCGCACATAGGGGTGCTGAAACCAGCAGGCGACCTCGGCCATGATATCCCCGCCAAGATGCTCCTCGATCAGGGTGAGCATGTAGTCAAACACCGCTGTCGCTCCGGAGATTGTCACAAAGGAACCTTGATCGCAGATCACCGTGCTTTGCCGTTCGATGTCCGGGAACTCCGCCTCAAACGCGGCCTCGTAACACCAGTGAACCGAGAGCGGCTGACCGGCCACCAGACCGGTCCGTGCCAGCGGGAACACCCCACCGCTGAAGGCGCCGAGCCGGGTCTTGCTCCGGGTGATCCGCTGCAAGGCTGCATTGGCCCGTGCGGGTTGGTCAAACCGCGCATTTGGTCCCGCCGTGAAAAACAGAAAATCATGCTCGGCCAGATCCGCCAGCACGATATCCGGACCAAAACTGACCCCAGCTGAGGAGGCAACCGGATCTGCCGTTTCAGCAACCACAGTCCAACGAAATGCCTCCTTCCCCGCGATTTCATTGGCGGCGCGCAATGGTTCGATGCATGAAGTCAGGCACGCCATGGGAAAGCCGGGGAAAATCAGAATACCCAGTGTAAGCGGCGTGTCGGTTTGGGTCATGACAGGCCTCCTTCGGTGAGTTCGGCAGCACAGGTGAGGATGTGTTTTTCCAGCAATCGCGCGGCTGGCGCCAGGGCGGTATCGGTTTTGCGCAGCAGATGGATCTGTCGTGTGGCCCGCGAATCGGCCAGCTGACAGAACACCAGCTCCGGCGCATTTGCAGCCCGTGCGGCCATTTCCGGCAAAATAGTGACGCCAATTTCTGCCCGCACCATCGCCATGATGGAGGTCAGGTTCTGCGCCTTCAGCAGCGCCTTATCATGCAGGATCCGGGACGGCTCGGCATTGATCCCGGCTGACAGGCTGTTGGCGATCAGACGCTCATCGCGCAGCATGTCCCAGTCGATTTTTCCCCGTTCCTGGGCCAATGGGTGATTCCGGCTGCAGATCACCCCAAAGGCGTCAGACAGCAGGGGCTGGCTGTTAAGCCCGGAGCTGTTTTGGCCCAGTGTTGCAATCCCGATGTCAATGCGATCTCGGGACAATTCATGCAGCACGGATATGGAGTCCATATCGCGAAGTTCGATATCAACATGCTCGAAATCGCTGATATGCCTTGAAAAAACCAAAGGCATCACGGTGCCTGCGACCGATGGGACAGTGGCAATCCGCACATGCCCATGTGTCGCCTTGGCATAGCCCTCAATCGCTTTGACCATTGTGTCGTATTGCTGCAACTCGCGCTCGGCCTGCTCCAGCACAAAGGCCCCCAGCGCCGTCAGGCGGTTCTTTCGGTCGGTCTCAAACAGTGGTTCGCCCAGATGCGTCTCCAACTGTTTCAGCATCATCGACACCGCCGATGGCGTGCGCCCCAGAATACCTGCCGCGTCACTTAGGTTTCCGCTTCGGGCAACTGCGGCAAATCCGCGAAGCAACTCGATTTTAAGCGTCATGGGTCAAAACTTCAAAGTTTCTGAAATGATGTTCAGTTATTTGAGTTTGATTGAAGTGGTCTCTCATGTCCATACCCATGGAAACTGAATTCTGTGTGAGGCCTCTGACCATGACTGATATCCAAAAGAACCTGATCGCCGGTGAATGGCTTGCTGGTGAGAGCGAAGTTGAGAACCGCAACCCGTCTGATTTGAGTGATCTGGTCGGTGTCTTTGCCCAGGCCAGCGCCGATCAGCTGGAGGCGACGCTGGATCAGGCGCAGGTGGCGCAGCGCGAATGGGCCGCCTACGGTCTGGAGCGCAAACAAGCGGTGCTGAATGCCATCGGAAATGAAATGATGGCCCGCGCCGAGGAACTGGGTACCCTTCTCAGCCGGGAAGAGGGCAAGCCGTTGGCCGAGGGCAAGGGCGAAGTCTACCGCGCCGGTCAGTTTTTCACTTATTATGCTGCCGAGTGTCTGCGCCAGATCGGTGAGAACGCGGATTCTGTTCGCCCTGATATTGAGGTTGACGTCCGCCGCGAAGCGGTGGGTACCGTCGCGATTATCAGCCCTTGGAACTTCCCCACTGCGACTGCGTCTTGGAAAATTGCCCCCGCGCTGTGCTACGGCAACGCGGTGGTCTGGAAACCCGCAAACATCACCCCAGCATCGGCTGTTGCGCTGGCGGAGATCATTGAGCGGCAGGACATCCCCAAAGGTCTGTTCTCCCTCGTGATGGGGTCTGGCCGGTCCATCGGTCAGCGTCTGGTCGAAAGCCCAAAGGTGAACGCGATTTCCTTCACCGGTTCGGTGCCGGTGGGCAAGGGGATCGCGGCTGCCGCCATCCAGAACCTGACCAAGGTACAGATGGAAATGGGCTCCAAGAACGCGCTGGCAGTCATGGACGATGCCGATCTGGATCTCGCCGTGACGCTGGCACTTGGTGGTGCCTTTGGCGGCACCGGCCAGAAATGCACAGCCTCCTCGCGACTGGTGGTCCATGCCGGTGTTCATGACGCCTTCGTGGAGAAACTGGTGGCAGGGGCACAGGCGATGAAAGTGGGCCACGCGCTGGAAGCAGGCGTGCAGATGGGTCCGGTTGTCAGCGAACAGCAGCTGAACGAAAACCTCGCCTATGTTGACCTTGGCAAGACGGAAGGCGCTGAACTGGCCTGCGGTGGTCAACGCCTGGAGATGCCGCATCAGGGTTTCTACATGTCGCCGGGCGTGTTCCTGAACACCACCAACGACATGCGTATCAACCGTGAGGAAATGTTCGCGCCGCTGACCTCCGTGATCAAGGTTGGCAGCTATGATGAAGCGCTTTCGGTGGTCAATGACACCAACTTTGGTCTGACCTCGGGGATCGTCACCAAATCACTGGCCCGCGCTACCCATTTCCGCCGCAATGCGCGCACCGGTGTTGTGACCGTCAATCTGCCGACCGCTGGAACTGATTATCACGTGCCCTTCGGTGGTCGCGGTGACAGCTCCTATGGTCCGCGCGAACAGGGTAAGGCGGCAGCGGAGTTCTATACCACCGTCAAAACCGCCTATATCAGCGCAGGCCCGGTTTGATGCGGTCCGGGTTCCGGATTGACGGGCTGCAATACGCCAACTGGTCGGAGAAGATCTTTCGCCAGCTGCGCGACGGGGGCGTGGATGCAATCCACGTCACCATCGCGTATCACGAGAATTTTCGCGAAACGGTTCTGAACTTTGAGAAGTGGAACCGTTGGTTTGAGCAGTATCCTGATCTGATCATGAAGGGACTTTGGGCCTCCGACATCGATAAGGCGCGGGAGACCGGGCGCACGGCGGTGTTCTTTGGGTTCCAGAACCCCTCACCGATCGAAGATGATATCGGCCTGGTCGAAATCGTGCATACTCTGGGCGCGCGGTTCATGCAGCTGACCTATAACAACCAGTCGCTGCTGGCGACCGGCTGTTATGAGGCGGAGGACACCGGCATCACCCGCATGGGCAAGCAGGTCATTAAAGAGATGAACCGCGTCGGCCTCGTGGTGGATATGAGCCATTCTGCGGATCGTTCAACGATTGAGGCAGCGGATCTGTCAGAACGCCCGATTGCCATCACCCATGCCAATCCGCATGACTGGTCCCCTGCCCTGCGAAACAAGAAAGACGACGTGATCCGCGCGGTCACGTCCAATGGTGGAATGTTCGGCTTCTCCGTCTATCCGCATCACCTGAAAGACAAATCCGCCTGCACGCTGCAGAGCTTCTGCGAGATGATCGCGCGGACCGCGGATCGATACGGGGTGCAACATCTCGGCATTGGCACAGACCTTTGCCAGGATCAGCCCGACAGCATCGTCGAGTGGATGCGTGTTGGGCGCTGGACCAAGGAAATCGACTACGGCGAGGGCTCAAAATCCGCGCCCGGTTTCCCACCTATGCCCAACTGGTTTGAGGACAACCGTGACTTTGGAAACATCGAAGACGGGCTGCGCAATGTGGGAATGAACGAACAAGAGGTCGCCGGTGTCATGGGGGACAACTGGCACCGGTTCTTCAATGAAAATTTTGGACCAAAATCAATAGATTGAAGATCGAAAGACTGACAGAAAATACGGCCCGGCACATCCTGGCGGACCGATCAAAGGGAGGGAAAGATGTCCGAGACATCTATGGAGACAACACCGCAGGAAAGCCGGATCAACAAACCGCTCTTCCTGCTTTCAGGGGGGTTTATTGCCCTGTTCTGTGCGGCAGCGCTGATCAATCTGGACGGCCTGTCGGCGCTGGTCGATTGGGGGTTCAATATCGCTGCGACCTATTTTGGCCTGTACTGGCAGATCCTGCTTCTGGCGACGTTTTTGATCGGTCTGCTGCTCTGTGTACTGCCTGGAGGGCGTGCCATTCTCGGCGGGCTGGCCACACCTGAGTTCACCACTTTCCAGTGGGGTTCCATGATCATGTGTACGCTTCTGGCCGGCGGCGGTGTGTTCTGGGCTGCGGGTGAGCCGATTGCGCATTTCCTGTATTCGCCGCCACTCTATGGCGCGGAAGGCGGCAGCGAAGCCGCTGTGACACCGGCCATCGCGCAAAGCTTTATGCACTGGGGATTCCTGGCCTGGGCGATCCTTGGCTCGCTTTCGACCGTGATGCTGATGCATTACCACTATGAAAAAGGGCTGCCGCTGGCACCGCGGACGCTGCTGTATCCTGTGTTCGGCGACAAGGCCATCAACGGTCCGATTGGTGTCATTGCCGATGCGTCTTCGATCATTGCTGTTGTGGCGGGCACCGTGGGTCCGATCGGGTTTCTCGGGCTTCAGGTCAGCTATGGTCTGTCTGACCTCTTTGGCATCCCGGATGTTTTTGCCACGCAGTTCGTGGTGATCGGTGCACTGGTCGGGCTATACACAATTTCCGCAATGACCGGGCTGTCCCGTGGCATTCAGCTGTTGTCAAAAATCAACGTGATCCTTGCAGCGGTCCTGTTGATTTATGTCCTTCTGGCAGGACCTACCGGGTTCATCTTCGGTTCGTTCTTTTCCGGGTTTGCGACCTATCTGGGTAATTTCTTCCAGATGGCTCTGTATCGTGGTGATGCGGCCGTGTTCGGCGACCCCGGCTGGTTGGGGTGGTGGACCGTGTTCTTCTGGGGCTGGTTCATGGGGTACGGCCCGCTGATGGCGATGTTTATCGCGCGGGTATCCCGCGGCCGATCCATCCGCTCGATCATCATCATGCTGTCGATCATCGCCCCCATCGTGACCAACTTCTGGTTCACCATCATCGGCGGCACCGGCATCGCGATGGAACTGGCCGAGCCGGGCACCATCTCGGCGGCGTTTGAAGGTTTCAACCTGCCTGCCGCGCTGTTGGCGATCACCAACAACCTGCCCATGGGGTTCCTGGTCTCCATCCTGTTCCTGATCCTGACCACAATCTTTGTGGCCACAACCGGGGATTCGATGAGCTACGTGATTTCCGCTACAATGACCAAAGGCGACACACCCAGCACAGCTGTACGTGTTTTCTGGGGCATTGCGATGGGTGTGATGGCCGTGATTTTGATCTCTGTCGGCTCCGGCGGCGTATCAAAACTGCAAAGCTTCATCGTGGTCACGGCTGTGCCGGTGTCCTTGATCCTGCTGCCTTCGCTCTGGGATGCACTACGCATCACCCTGGCGAAGGGCAAAGAGAGCTAAACATCTGCCGGGCGTCGCTGGCGCCCGGCATCCATTCCAACCGCCCGACCTGTTCAGATCATACGGGATATGACTAACGACCTGATTGCAAAGGCCAATCCGAATGACCGACATTCTCTGCCGTGAACCGAACACTGTCATGCGTCTGGCGCGCCTCGGCTCGATGCACCAATCACGCCTCTCCTTCATGCGGGTGCTGACGCGACGTCTGGCGCGCGAGGGCTGGCGTTTTGAACAAACTGCCTTTGACATTGATGAGACAGGCCAGGGCCATGCGATCTATACCGCGCATGGGCCAGATCGATCCTATTCGCTGGTGGCCTTTGCGCATGACCTGCCGCCCGAAAAACGCTCTGACCGCGTCATTGCGGAGGCGTGGGACGCCACATTCACCTTGTACGACGGGGTGCCCACCGACGCGGATATCACACGGCTGTCGCAGAATATTCCTGTTCAGGAAGCCGGGCGTGTATCCGGTTCGGAACTGTCTGTCTCCCGTGCGAACCGCTCTGTGCGGTTGTGGGAACATGTGGTCAGCTCCTTGGCGTCAGGCCAGCAGCCTTCTGCCGAACAGATCGACGCGGTGGGTTACCTGATGCGGACCACCGCCGTTTATGGGTCGGGAAAACTGGGGGCGGCAGATCGCGAAATGATTGCGGAGCGCCCCGAATTCCGAGCGCCTTTTCAGGTCGAGATGCTGTCGGTCTATCTGACCCGTTGGTTTGTGACCGATTTGGTCCAGCACATGGCGGATTGCC
Source organism: Phaeobacter piscinae (assembly GCF_002407245.1). NCBI lineage: Bacteria > Pseudomonadati > Pseudomonadota > Alphaproteobacteria > Rhodobacterales > Roseobacteraceae > Phaeobacter > Phaeobacter piscinae. The sequence continues at coordinate 157,651 of NZ_CP010682.1, forward strand.
GCGCGAGAGCCAATGGGACCACTGCCGCCAGGTTGGCACCGGAGTTGGCGCGATCGATGGGAATTGGTAATTCTACCGGCCTTGGAATGGCGCCGTTTCTGCTGAACCATCCTGTGTTGTTCAACAATTGGGTGGCCGCGCGGGAAAAGGCCATTCAGGCCGTGCGCAACATTGAAGAAGCCCATCCAGATGACATCGCGCTGTTCCGTTCATTGGTTGAACGCAGCAAAATGACAATTGCAGACTGGCAATCGGAACACCCGATCCAGATCCAGAAACTGAGCGCGCTGCGGTCGGATGCCGATCAGGTGACGAGCTATCTTGAAATCCAGACGTTGGCTGGGCCAAAGCCTTGGGACGTTCTCTATCGCTGGGCTGAGGAGACGCTTTCGCTGGAAGGGCAGGAGTGGATCGCGTCGCTGATGCTGGAGCCTTACGGCGGATTGGTCGATGGCTTTGCCGAAGACATGTCGGCGGACAACACTGCCACCTTCCGCATTGCCGGCGCGATGACGATTGGGGATTTGCGCAAGATCCTGTGCGATGTCTACGCCTGGGCCATCGATACCAACTGGCAGACGCCGGCGAACAAGGCCCGCGCCTGGTATGTTTCAGAAGAAAAGCTTGAACCGCGGTTAGGGGAGCGTTTCGAGGAACCGATTGAGGAATATGAGCAGCCGCTGGCACCGGGTCGTGATGCTGCCATGTTGTATCAGGCCCTCGCCCACTGGCCGGACGAGGCTCAGGTCGCCGATTTCCTGCTGCGCCATTCGGAGCATCGCCACGTCCTGCGACGTGCCCAGATCGTGGGGCGCGCGCCCTACGCGGAAATTCGTGACAACACGATTTCCGATCAGGTGCTCCCCATTGATATGCTGCGCTGCAAGCTGGCCTTTTTCGGGGCAACCAAATTCGACCCCCGGTCGGACCGCTGGGTGCGAATTTGTATGTATGGCAACGCCCCGCTTCCCACTGAGTTAACAGCTGAGAACGCAGAATTCTGGGTGTTCCCCGAACTGGAAGAGGGTGCGGCATGAGCCATTCGCTGAATGAAATCGAGGCCATGAGCAAGCGCGCCGCTCGCGGGGCTGGGCTTTCATGGGGGCTGGCGGAGGAGGCTGCCAAGGGCACCCGCTGGCTGTCGTCTTTTGGCTTTCCCGGCACTGAAATGCTGGCGGGTCTTTTGACCATGAATGACCGCATCCCGCCGATTGACGTTTCGCCCGTTTCGTTGCGGGCAGAGATCTGGCACGCGCCTGCCCGCCGGATGAGCCCGCTGATCGCCGGCGCGGCTCTGAGCGATTGCGCTGTGCGCCTGCTGGAGCGCGGTCGGATCACGATGGAAAATGTGAATTTTCCCTTGCTGGCTGTCCCCTTCATGGGCGGGGCCGCTTTGCGACTCGGGCGCCCGGTCGCTGCTGAATGGCAGGGCGCGCGGCTTGCCACCGATGGCAAGCGGCTTTGCGTGCAGGGAGAGAGCGACGCCTTTCTTACCCAACTGGCTGATCAGATGGTGTTTTCCGCACCCGCCGATATGACGGGCCAGAAGGAGCCCGTCATGCGCGCCAATGTTTCGGACGAAAGCTGGGAACAGCTGAGCCAATTTGCCCATCGCACCTTTGCGCCTGCCACCGAAGAAAGCCGCCTGCGCGGCGCCGGCGCAGGTCTCAGCGACAACGATTGATCACCCTTTTGGTGTCAGCCTGTCTGGCACCCTATCCCTATATTCAGACGAGAAAGATCGACATGACTGCGACAGAAACCCTGACCCTTGCCGAAATCGAAGATCTGGCCTTCAGCGCCTTGGTTAAGGCGGGCACCTCTGAGGCCAATGCCCGCCCACTGGCTGTCGCCACAGCCATGACCGAAGCCGATGGCGTTGCCTCGCACGGGCTGGCCTATATTCCGATCTACGCCCAGCATGTGGAATGCGGCAAGGTTGATGGACAGGCCACCCCCGTTGTCGAGCAGCCCCGCCCCGCTGTGGTGACTGTGGATGCGGCCACCGGCTTTGCCCATAGCGCCATTGATCAGGGTTTCGAAAAACTGATCCCACTGGCCCGCGAGATGGGGGTTGCGGTTCTGGCGGTGAACAATTCCTACAACTGCGGTGTTCTGGGGGTTCACACCCAACGCCTGGCGCAGGTGGGCCTGCTGGGTATCGGTTTTACCAATGCGCCAGCCTCAATCGCGCCTTCGGGGGGGGCCAAACCGGTCGTCGGCACCAACCCGTTCTCCATCGCCGCCCCCGATGCAGACGGCAATGCAGCGCTGCTGATCGACCAATCTGCCAGCACCATCGCCAAGAGCGAAGTGATGAAACACGCCCGCGAAGGCAAGCCCGTGCCGGAGGGTTGGGTACTGGACGCGGACGGCCAGCCGACTACTGATCCCGACGCAGGCCTCAAAGGCTCCATGGTGCCCTCCGGTGGCTACAAAGGGGTCGGCATTGCGCTGACCGTTGAACTGATGGCCGCCGCCATGACCGGTGCGACACTCGGCTCAGTCGCCAGCCCCTTCTCCGGCACTGCGGGCGGCCCTCCGAAGACCGGCCAGTTCTTCATTGCAGTTGATCCGAAGGCAACGGCGGGCGGTGCGTTTCAGGAGCGTTTGGCCGACCTCATCGCCTCCATCCATGATCAGGATGGTGCCCGCCTCCCCGGTGATGGTCGTCGCGCCTGCCGGACCCGTGCCGCATCTGAAGGCGTCGCCGTCAATGCCGCGCTGCTGGAGAAGGTTCGCGCGCTCCTCTGACCTATTGTGGACGAAGTCCATTTTCAAACAGCAGCAGAAGAAGGAGGCCACCACGGCCTCCTTCCTTCATTTTGTGGCCTGCTATCCCCGCAGGATTGTCCCAGCCGGGTCAAACGGTGGCTGTTCCAGAATGACGGCACGGTGCGGACGACCCAGTACCATGACCTGAACCTCGTCACCCGGGCCTGCATCCCGCACAAATCCCAGTGCAAGCGACATCCCCACGCTGTAGCCGTAGGCACCGGAAGTGACCCGGCCAATACCCTTGCCCTCCTTAAAAATCGGCTCCCCACCGGTTGCATCAGAATTTGACGCCTCCGTCTCCATCTCATCCAGATGCAACAGCACCAGCTGTTCACGCGCCGGATTTTCCAGAACGCCTTGCACGCTACCTTTGTTCAGGAAGTCCTTTTGCAGTTTGCAAAGCCGATCCAATCCGACCTCATGTGGCCAGTATTCCGGGCTGTATTCCCGGCTCCAGGAGCCATATCCCTTTTCAACGCGCAGAGACATCAGGGCCCGGCTGCCAACGGGACCTGCGCCGTATTCCTCACCCGCCGCCAATAGTATCGCGTAAAGCCTCTGCTGATCTTCACTTTTGCAATGCAGTTCCCAGCCCAGATCGCCGGTAAAGGACACCCGCAGGGCCAATACCTCTATACCTGCAAGGTCGATCGTCGCGGACCGCATGAAAGGAAAATCCTCCGTCGCAAGCGATGTGTTGGTCAGCCGTTGCAACATCTCTCGCGACTTCGGGCCAGCCACGTTAAACCCACAGGTATCATCCGTTTTTGACTCAAAGACCGTGCCCGCTGGCAGCGGCACCTCCTTGAAAAACCGTTTGTGATAGCGCTCGGCCATGCCGGAGCCGATAATCCAGAATTCGTCTTCCGCAACGCGCGTCACGGTGAAATCTCCGGCAATGCCACCGCGTTTGGAGATCAGCGGTGTCAGGCAAGAACGACCCACGGCCTTAGGCATTGTGTTGGCAAAGACCGCGTTCAGCCAGGCCTCCGCATCTGGCCCGGCACAGCGGTATTTGGCGAAGTTGGAAATATCAATAATGCCTGCGCTGCTGCGCAACATGCGGCATTCCTCGCCCACCGGTCCCCACCAGTTTTGGCGCGTGAACCCATTGGTGTCCTCGGCTCCGGGAGCCGTGGCAAACCACAACGGGTGCTCCCAACCGGCATTGAGACCAAAAACCGCGCCCATTTCTGCCTGAAGTGCATAGATCGGACGGGTTCGCGCCGGGCGGCCTGCGCTGCGCTCCTCATTGGGGAAGTGGATGGCAAACCGATGCGCATATTGATCCTGCACCCGCGCCTTGGTGAACTCTTTGGTGGCCCAGCCGTCAAACCGCGCCATGTCCCAGGCAAACATGTCATATTGAGTCTCGCCCTCGATGATCCATTGTGCTGCCATCAACCCCATACCGCCGGACTGAGAGAAACCCGGAATGATCCCGTTGCAGCAGAAGTACCCATCCAGTTCCGGGACCGGCCCCATTAGGACATTGGCATCCGGCGACCAGATCATCGGCCCGTTAATGACACGTTTGATCCCCGCCTCTCCGACCGCTGGCAGCCGCTCAATGGCATTCATCATGTTGTCCTCAATCCGCTCCAGATCATCCGGGAACAGATCATGGGCGAAATCTAGCGGCGTGCCGTCTTCGGCCCAGAACTTCATGTCCTTCTCATAAGCGCCGACCAGCAGGCCCTGACCTTCCTGGCGCAGATAATATTCGCCATCCCGGTCGCTGACAGACGGCAGCCGGGTGCCGTGGCCTGCGACATCGGCCATGGTTTCGGTCACGAAATACTGGTGCTCCGTTGGCTGCAACGGCAGCTCAACCCCCGCGAGCGCTGCAACCTCGCGCCCCCAAAGACCTGCAGCATTCACCACCCATGGCGTGCGGATATCCCCTTTCGGGGTTTTGACAAGCCAACTCCCGTCCGCCTGCTGCTCAGTGGCTGTCACGGGGGTAAAGCGATGGATCTCCGCGCCCCGCTGACGTGCGCCAACTGCATAGGCATTGGTCACGCCGGACGGATCCACATTCCCACCATCGGGTTCGTACATCACACAACGGATGCCGTCATAATTGACCAGCGGGTTCAGGCGCTTGGCTTCCTCAAGGCTGATTTCGTAGAAATTCATCCCGTAGAGCTTGGCCTTGGCAGCCTGAAGCTTCAGCTGATGTTCACGCTCTTCGGTCTGCGCCAGATAGAGCGATCCCGGCTGAAACACCCCACAACTTTGCCCGGTTTCCGCTTCCAGCTCTTTGTAGAGCGTCATGGTATAGTGCTGGATGCGGCTGATATTCGTACTGTCGTGCAACCCATGAATATTGGCCGCTGCATGCCAGGTTGAGCCGGAGGTCAACTCATCCCGCTCCAGCAGGACCACATCGGACCATCCCAGTTTTGTCAGGTGATAGAGGATCGAACAGCCGATGACACCTCCGCCGATGACAACTGCCTGTGCTTCACTGCGCATTTCTGCCCCCTTCAAGAGCCTTATGTCGCGGGAATAGTGACCTGCACCGTCACCGCGACGGGTTGGACCGTTGGGTCCGGTTGAATGGCCTCACACCTTAGGGTGCCAGCCGGGATTGTATGAAAAATGCCCGTTTGCGACATCTCAGAAGACAAGCCGATGCGCCCGCCCCTGTGCCACCAGCCGGGCGTTCAGCGGGTCGGCCTCAGGCGCGCCGCTTTCCAGCGCAAAAACAAAGGCATGAGTGAGATAGAAGCAGGCCCGATCCATCTCGTCTGCGCCCTCCGCCGCGTCCGCTGCCAAAGAGTAGAGCCGTATCAGAGCGGCGCTGTCACCCTCCGCGTGGGCCTGTAGCAGGGCCTGGTCAAGATCATCTCGCTCCATGCCTCAGCCCTTCAGCGAAATTGCGATATTCTTGGTCCGCACATAGTTATACAGCGCTTCCAAGCCTTTCTCGCGGCCAAAACCGGATTTGCCGATACCGCCAAACGGGGTGGAAATTCCACCAGCGAACCATTCATTGACAAACACCTGACCGGCGCGAAGTTTGCGCGCAACGCGGTGCGACCGCGCCAGATCACGGGTAAATACCCCGGCGACGAGACCGAACTCCGTGCCATTGGCTATGGCGATTGCCTCGGCCTCAGTCTCGAATGGGGTGATGCAGGTCACCGGTCCAAAGATCTCTTCCTGGGCAACGCGGGCGTTTGGGTTGACGTTAGACAAGACCGTCGGCGCCATGAAATGGCCCTCACGCTCCAGCCGTGCTCCACCCGCGGCTATACGGGCGCCGTCCTGCCCTGCGGTGGCGATCAGCGCTTCGATCCGCGATAGCTGCGTTGCGGAAATCACTGGCGTGTGCTCTGGATTGTCCAAGCCGTGCCCGACCGTCAGCCCATCAGCCAATGACACCGCACGGGCCACGACCTCGTCATAGATCGAACGATGCACCAGAACCCGTGCCATGGCCGAACAGACCTGACCGGCATTGAAGAAAATCCCCGATTGCAGGCTCTCCATCAGCCCATCCAGATTCGCATCTGCAAACACCACCGCCGCAGATTTGCCGCCCAGCTCCATCAGGGACGGGGTCACCGTGTCAGCGGCAGCCCGCAGGATCGCCTGCCCGGTAGGCACCGATCCGGTAAAGACGATCTGATCAACCTCACTGCTGGCGACCAAACGCGCGCCAAGATCGCCGCCGATGCCATTCAGGATTGAAACTGCGCCCGCAGGCACCTCGGCGCGTTCCAGTGCCGTGCCCAACAACGCGAGCGCGATTGGATCCAGCTCAGGCGACTTGATAATTGTGGCGTTCCCTGCCGCCATTGACGGCGCCAACGACCGGGCGGCGATAGACACCGGGAAATTCCAGGGCACCACCTGCGCGGACACGCCATGTGGCTCATATATCGTATAGTCGACGTAGTCCGGCCCCAGGGGGATCGACTTCCCTTCAATCTTGTCGGCAACGCCACCATAGTATTCAAAATATAAGGCGGCTTCTTCGAATTCATCCCTTGCCGCATCCAATGTCTTGCCACTTTCACGGCAGAGGATCTCTGCGCCTTCCGCTTTGATGGCGCGAATTTCACGCGCCACGCGCAACAGCAACCGCCCTCGGGCCGAGGGCTGCAAATCCGCCAGATCCCCTCGTTCAAAAGAGGCCCGCGCGGCCTCCAGCGCACGGGCCAATGTGGCCTCCCCGGCCATCGCCGCATCGGCAAAATCCTGTGCTGTGCCGGGATCCTCAACCGCCAAACGCGCGCCGCCGTCCCCTTCGACCCAGGACCCGGCGAGGTAGTTCCGCGCCAGACCATCGCGCAGGAAATCGCTCATGCCGCGCGCCCTTTTTGAACCTGCGTTGCGACCCAGTGGTGAAAGTTATGCGTCGGCCCATCCATCGCCGGAGAGAAACGCCCACCATCGAACAATATCCCGTGGCGGCCTTTCTGCATGCCTTCGACAACAAAGACATCTTCCTCAAAGACAGTCTTCCACAGTTGCGCATTGGAGGCGCGCAACCCGTCAAGCTCCGGCGTGTCCCGCTCGCTTTGGGCATAGTAAAGCTCAATATGTTCAACCGTATGGCCGCAATCCTTTGGCTCCAAAACGATCGCAAAACTATGATCACGCTGCACACCCAGCAGGACATTGGGATAAACTGCGATATATTCAGCACCTTCATCCCATTGGTCACTCAATCCCGCAAAATCGGGAAGTTTGGCCCCCCCCTCATCGGTCAGCTGGCGATAAACCAAGGTGCCCTGACCCGAATATTGCCCGCGCTCCTCAATATTGTAGTGATCTTCCAGTCGGGAGTAGCTGTTGAGACCCGGATGCACCCAAGGCAGGTGATAACTCTCACAGTAGTTTTCGACCGCCAGTTTCCAGTTGGTTGCGACCTCCAGTTTCAGCGAGGATCCTTCGCCGCCATGATGGATCGGCGTCTCAAATTCCTGCCAGCGCTTCAGCAATCCGGCATGAACCTCAGTGAAGTCAGGCGCCTGCCCATCGACATTTACAAAAATCACATCCCGCCAGATATGTGAGCGGATACGGATCAGACCCAGCTTATCCATATCGACATCTTCATGGGTGTTTTGCCCCGGTCCGCCCACATGCGGTGTTGTCCGCAAGGCACCGTTCAGCCCGTAGCACCAGCTGTGATAGGGGCAACGGATGGCACCACGGATCTTCTGCGGTTTGTCGACAAGGATCATGCCCCGGTGACGGCAGGTGTTCTGAAACACGCCGATCTCGCCCGTACGATCCCGCACCAGCAACAGCGGCATGCCGAGGAAATCAACCGGCTTGGCGTCCCCTGCCTCCGGTATGTCCTTGCCAAAGCCGATGCCCGACCAATTCGCGAACAGTACGGATTTCTTTTCTTCGTCAAAAACGCGTGGATCGACGTAATGTTCATTTGGCAGGCCATTGGCAGTGTTAACCGGGGCCAGCACGGACGACAGCGGGCTATGTGTGTTCATCGAACTCTCCATGGCGAAGGTGGCTGCCCTATTGGAGGCGCAGGCCGACTGCGCTCAATAGGAGAAAACTTCATTCATGGATGAGCAAAACTAAACTGATGTATCGCGCGCTTGCGACAGGATCCATTGTTTCAGCTTGAGCGCATTGGGAGAGAGTTCATCCTCCGGCAATCCGACCAGATAGAATTCCCGTGGTGCCGGAACACTATGGTTGCCAACAATCGCAAGCTTGCCGCTGTCCAGCATCGGCTGGATCAGTCGCCGCCACCCAAGTGCAACGCCTGCACCTTTTCGTGCGATTTGCAGCGCAACCGAATAGCTGGTCACCCGGGTGCCAGCGGCGATATCGCCCTTGTGGCCCAATTCGTGGAACCAGTCGGCCCAGGTTGTCCAACTCTGGCTGGCGCTTTGCAGATGGATCAGCCGTTGCTGTGATAGCTCCTGCAGGGCAGCCCCGCTAAGCCCCGCCGCAAGATCAGGCCGCGCCACGGGCACCAGTTGATCACGGTAGATTGCGGTATGCGCCAGTGTGGCATCACTGTCCCGTCCATAGCGGATAAAAAAATCAAACTCCCGCGTGTCATGAAATGGGCGGTCCTGCGTGATCTGATGAATGTTCAGATCCGGGTATTCCCGCCAGAACTGGATAATCACCGGAGACAGCCAAAGCGCTGCCACTGCTGTGGTCGATCCGACTGTTACCGCGTCTTCCTCACCCATTTGTCGGGTTTTTGACAGCTGGCGCGAGATTTGCCGGAACGATGTGGCCAAACTCTCATACAGCCCCTGCCCCTCACGGGTGAGTTCGACACCACGGTGTTTCCGCTGAAACAGGGCAACACCAAGCTCTCCTTCCAGCGCCTTGATCTGATGGCTGACCGCGCCTGGTGTGACAGATAGCTCCTGCGCGGCATTCTTGAAACTGAGATGGCGCGCGGCGGTTTCGAAGGCCGCCAATGTCGTAAGGGGCGGCAGGTCATAGTGGCGTCTGGACATGGTGGCTCTGCTGTTGGGCGTGGATAGGCATTATATCAATTCACCTGAGTATGAGTATTTTTCGAATTGAATGGCAAACTCAAATGCGGTTCTGAGAGACAGCAATTCACCCCCTTGGAGGACGGACAGCAGATGGACACCCGGATCGCTCGTCTTGTTGGCAAAACTGCACTAAGCCCGGATACCGCCGATTTTTCCTTTGAACTACTTGAGGGGCGGTTTTCCGGTCTGGAACCCGGTGCGCATGTTGATGTGCATCTGGGTCAGGACCTTGTGCGGCAGTATTCGATCTGGAATTGGAGCCAGGATGGCCGTCAGCTGAATATTGCCGTCAAACAGGAAGCCAACGGCCGTGGCGGATCGCGTGCCATGCACGCGCTGCAATGTGGGGATGAAATCGCGCTCGGCACCCCTCGTAACAATTTCAGATTGCAGCCCAATACGCACGCCGATGCGCAGTATGTCACTCTGATTGCGGGTGGAATTGGTGCAACACCTCTGGTGGCCATGGCGCGTGAGTTGGCGAATGCGCGACGGGATTTTCAGGTCTATTATCTGGTCCGCTCACAGGATCTGGCCGCGATGGATCAGCAGTTTCGCGCGCTGGATCTGGGGGATTGTTATCATCTGCATTGTGACGATACCAACGGCCAGCTAGATCTGGCCGAGGTTCTGCGGTCAATGCCGATGGGCAGTGATGTCTACACCTGTGGGCCGGAGCCGATGCTGAACGCGGTGCTGGAGGCAAGCAACGTCATGCGCGGTGGCACCATCCATTTCGAACGTTTTGCGGCCCTCGCCGATACGGACACCGGTCACAATGACAGCTTTGACATCGAAATCCAGTCAACCGGCGCAATGCTACGGGTGTCTGCTGACGAAAGCATTCTGGATGTCCTAAAGGCCAACGGTATCGCGGTGGATTTCGGCTGTTCCGAGGGTCTGTGCGGTGCCTGTCTCGTTGATGTGCTCGACGGGGACGTGGATCATCGCGATGGCATCCTCACACCTGAGGAACAGGCGACAAACAGCTATCTCTGCACCTGCGTTTCCCGCGCCAAAGGAGATAAACTGGTGCTAAATCTCTGACAGCTATTGCGGTCACCGCTGAGGATGCAGCGTGAGCCTGCTGCGGGGCAGCGCGGCACCCCTGCCGCGCCACCGATCCGCTAGTCGAGCTTTGCCGGCAGGCTCAGGTCGCCCGATGCAACGTCAAAGACATCCACCACGCAGAGCAACGGAGCATGCACGTTGGCATTGACCCGCAGGGCTGATGTCACGCCATCATAAGCCACGCCGACAAGGTCTACATCGCTGCGAAAGCCAACCGTTACGGCAATTTCCGGCCCGTCGAACAATGGCGTGAAGCCTGGGCTGTCCAGATAGATAGGCAGGCCCGGCCAAGTTGCTGGCAGCTGCGGCGTGGCACCTGCGGGAATGTCACGCACCGCCAATGCGCCGGGGCCGCAGGCCTCGGTCGGGGTCAGGACCACCCAGTGGCTGTGCCACAGCAGGCCATCATTGCCCGTATCCCCATCATTGTTCTCATCCACCAGGGGCGTGTCATCAAAATCGGGATGGCTGGTGGCTGCCAGTGCAAGGATTCCGGTGCCCGCTTCAAACCCGACCGCCTCGGGGTCCAGCGAAGTCGGCCAGACGTATGAGAACACCCCCGCTCCGCCGACCGTACCGACGGGCTCCGGCGTGTCCGCCCCGGCGTTGCCATTTGTCGTCATGTGAAAGGCGACGGTGTTACCAGCCCGGTGCGCATGCGCCGCCAGAATGTCAAAGGAGGCCACTTTCTGGGTGTCTGTTTCAGACAGTATAGCCCCCTTTTGGTGCACGGCATGATTGCCATCGGCAACAGCGCTGCCCGCACCAAGTACGAGGATGGCCGCCGGTATTACGAATCGTGTCATAGTCGTCTCCAGTTTAATGGTAGCGAGTCGCTACAAATAAACCGTATTGCACTATTGATTTCGAGTCGATACCAATAATTCATGACATCACAATCCCGCATTCGTTCACTGATCAATCGTCTGGCCCGCATCGACGCCGCTGGCGGATGGTCGGGCAGCCTCAACCCCGCTCAATACGCTGCATTAGATTACCTCGGGCGGGCCAACCGATACTCAAGAGCGCCCTCTCACGTGGCTGAGTTTCTTGGGACAACACGCGGCACCATGTCCCAGACGTTAAAGGCCCTCGCGCGCAAAGGATTTGTTCAGGAGGAACCCAAAACCGGTGATCAGCGCTCTATTTCCTATGGATTGACCGCAGAAGGGGTGGCACTTGCAGAAGCGCCTTCTGTCATCGGCGCGGCCTTGTCAGAGCTGGAGGATCAGGTGGCAGAGGCATTGGAAAGCGCGTTGGCGGCAACCTTGCAGGCCGCATTGGACGCCCGTGGCGGGCGGGCTTTTGGCTTATGCAAAACCTGCCAGTTTCACGATACCGGCCCTGCCCATGGCTATTGTACCCTGTTGAATCTTCCACTTCAGCCCGGGGACAGAGATTTAATTTGTGTGGAACATAAGGCGCTTTCAGATGATGCAACCTGACCTTTCAACCCGGATAGCGGGGATTTTCCACGGACCCATTGCCAACCCTTGGGCTGACAAGGCTCCGACTGCCATCCACAAAACCCCCGTTCACGGGCCGCAGCAGATAGACTTCGACGGCTTCACCGGGGATGCCCAGGCAGATCTAACCGTTCATGGCGGCGCGGATAAGGCGATCCATCACTACGCAAGCGACCATTATCGCCTATGGCAGGACGAAGCAGAGATGCCGCTCACCTCGGTGCCTGCCGCTTTTGGTGAGAATATCGCAAGCTTAGGTCTGACCGAGGACACCCTCTGCATTGGTGATATCCTGCGATTGGGCACCGCCGTCGTTCAGATCAGCCAAGGGCGGCAACCCTGCTGGAAACTGGGACACTATACCGGCAACACAAGGATGCCCTACCTGTTTCAGAAAACAGGACGCACCGGATGGTACTACCGGGTGCTTGAACCCGGAACCGCGCAGACAGGGGATGAGATCACGCTGATGGAACGGCGACAGCCAGACTGGACTGTACAGCGTGTCACTCGCGCCCGGCTCACCCGTAAGGTTTCACCGGAAGAGGCCGCAGTGCTGGCACAAATGGAGGACCTCGCTGCAGGCTGGCGCGCCGCCTTCACCCGCATGGCAGAGGGAGACACCGGCGAAGATACCCGCGCGCGCTTGATCGGCGCGCGGGACTAGGGTTTGGGCTGCGACCCATTTCTGGGCCTGCTTGATGGCGCCGGTTGTCAGCTAACCTGGTATTGCGGGGTTGAGGCGAGAAACTGCCCGTAAGCTGTCGCATCCGGTGGCGAAAATTGCTCCACCAGCGGATTTTTGCGCTTGTGCACCCGCGCGCCCATATCCGACAGCAGTTCGTCGAAGTGTTTGAAATGAAATGGAGCTGAGCAGAGCCCGCCGTAGACCTGCGCCGCTGGCCGCTCGCGGCGGCGCCAGTTCAACATCATTTCAATACTGTCTTCCATCTCAGCGCGGCTCGGCTGATGGGCCAATTGCCCGTCGGCATAGCGCACCAACCAATTGGCGATCATCTCGGCCGACAGAACTGTGCAGAAACTGGAATTGAACCCCACAAACCCCATGTCTGGCAACTCCGGGTTCACCGACAGTCGGTAGACGCGATACTGCCCGTCGTCCTCTATCAGCTTGTCTCGGTACTCTTGTGCCAGATAGGGCACGCCAAGCTTCCAGCCAACCGCCAGAATGGCGATATCGCAGGGAACCACTTCGCCATTGCTCAGCCGCAGACCGTCTTCCTTATAGCTCTCAAAGGTGCCGATGACGGATCGGATACTGCCATCATTCAGCCCCTCAAAGAGACCCGGCGTCACAATCGGCACGGAGCAAGACACCTCCTTCTCAATTGGAGTGCTGGGCACCATATTATGCTTCTTAAGTCCCAGTTGCAGTTTCAGCAGGGTTTCCAACCCGCGAAAATTGGCCCAGACCAGAGGCTTCAGCGCAGCTGCGATTACGCGCTGTAGGGGGGTCTTGCCCCATTGATTGAACTGCTGTTCCTGCGCCCGCATATAAAGCAGCTTCTTGAAGTTGATGCCGCCGACGAAATAGGGCACGCGCCAGACGTTCTCCCGGTAGACCAGCCGAACAGATTTTGCGCCGTTCTTGGCTGCATTGACAGCAATATCGGTGGCAGACTTGGACCCGCCAAGGACCACAACGTCCTTCCCTGCCATCAGGCTGGGATCCGTGTAATCCGATGAGTGCATCACCTGCCCGCCCCGTGCGACAAACTCCTCCTGACCTGGATGGCGAATGATGTTCTTCTCTGAAAACTGACCGGTGCAGATTGCCACAAAATCGAAATCCTGCTGCCAGGTTCGCCCTGCGGCCTCAAGTGTGAGGGTCCATCCGGGCTGGTCGTCCTGCCGTCGATCCATCGCTGTGATCGAGGTGTTAAGCCGGAACAGCCGCGCCAGCCGGTGTTTCTCTGCATAGGAGTGCAGATAAGCATGGACCTGCGGTCCCTTGGGCCACTCCGGGTACTCCGCAGGCATTGGATGGTCGGTGTAGCAATAGAGATCTTTTGGCGATTGTGTCTGCACGTCCGGGTAAGAGCGCGACAATTCCCAGACACCCCCAAAATCATGGCTGCGTTCGAACCCGATCACCCGATGCCCGCGCTCGTCAAAGGCTTTGGCTGCGGCCAAACCGCTGACACCTCCTCCGATTACGGCAACTGTCTTTCGTCTTATCATATTGCGGTCTCCCCTCCCGACCCGCTCTCCCGGCAGGCGGTCCCTATTTGTCGGCCCGCCTCCCCCTGCGGACCGGTCGCTGGCATGTATTCCACGGGTCAGATGGCGATCCGGCCCGTTTCCACCTCAGGCATCATCAGGGGGTGGCAGGAAATCGACCTCATGCAGGGCAGACAGGCGCACCAGTTCCGCCGGATCAGTGACGCCGTCCAATTCAATGAACAGATCAAACAGCTTGCGCGCGGGCGCCACGCCGAAAATGCAATGTGCCTCTGCGCCGGACCGGTTGAAAATCGCGTGGGCTTCGCCCTTTGGCATACGCACCGTATCGCCGGGTCCGGCCTTGTGGACATCGCCTAGAAATTCCACCTCCAGCTCCCCCGCCAGAACGCTGATCCATTCATCCTGCGTGGGGTGGATATGCGGCGGCACAAAGGTATCGGCAGGCAAAACCGCATCCCAGATGAACGCATCATTGCTCAGTAATTTGGGAACATAGGTCTGTCCCACCACTGTCCAGGACATCCCCTGGATGCCCTCGCGCGCCTTGGTGATCCCTTTTTCCATCGCGGTTTCCTCCCTGAAACTGTGTTGCGATGACCAGCCTGCACCGGGAGCGGAAATTCGATTATCCAGAAAACGAACCCATCTGAACCCTAGATGGTTGAGGCTTGAAATATCGGTGCAGCGATCTAAGCTGGAGCCACCAGACGTGGAGGCGAGATGACCATCGCTGCCCAGACAGAGGCTGTTGAATATCTGAAAAATCACCCGTTGCTGCGCACCGGGGATCTGGATGAGGCACGCCATCGGGTCGGGCAGAAATTTTGCGATCACCGATTAGATATTGCTCAGCGGCATCAAGACCTCGCAGTCCGCCACAACCACGTGGCCGGGCGACACAGTTCAATCAACTACCTGCACTATGGTGCCGATGTGACCATTGATCCGGGCATGTTGGATTCCTTCTATTTGCTGCAGATCCCGCTGTCCGGGCAGGCCAGTGTTCGGCATCGCGGCTCGGATATTGTTGCAAATGAAGGCACCGCGACGCTGCTCAATCCGGACCGGGACACGACAATGCAGTGGGGCGCGGACTGCCGCAAACTGCTGCTACAGATCGACCGGGGCTATTTGGAAACCGTGGCGCGTCAGATCATTCGGGCAGAACTGCCAGGACCAATCCGCTTTGCCAGCCGCGTCGATCTCTATTCCGAGGGTGGGCAGCGCCTGAGGCAGATGGTCTGCGCCTGTGTGCAAGCGGCTGAGGCTGGGGTTCTGTTCCAAGGCGCGCTAAGTGGCTCCGATCTCCGGGTGGAGGAGGATTTGGCACGCGCGCTGCTGACACGGCTTCCCAGCAATATTTCTCATATCATCGAACGCGCTGACCACGGTTCACTGCCACCTGGCATTCGGGCGGCAGTGGAGTACATTCACGCCAACCTGAGCAATCCAATCCAGCTGAGCGATATCGCAGCCCATGTGGATCTGAATATCCGCACGTTGCAAAACGGGTTTCGCCGTGCATTTGGCGAAAGCCCGATGCGGGTGCTCCGCAACGCTCGGTTGGATGCGGCGCATTATCACCTGATGGCACAGACCGACACGCCGGATGTGACCACCGCTGCCTTTTCCAACGGGTTTTCACACCTTGGCCGCTTCGCCCGCGATTACAAGGTCCGCTTTGGCCACTCGCCCAGTCACACCGCCCGCCAGCAGGACTGCGGCTAACGTCCCGGCCTTGCTTGCCTTTGACGGTGGAGCTACATCATGCTGCAGATCGCATGGGTGAGCGCCGATGCGACGGAGACACCAGCCAAGGACACAGATGTCAGACGGCCCGCGCAAACCCACCCGGATCGAGACCACCGCCAAACGACGGCAGCAGATCCTCGAAGCGGCGATCATGTGTTTCCTCGAAACCGGCTACCACCAGACCGGTGTGCGCGACATCGCAAATCGCGCAGGCGTCAGCCTCGGCAATCTTTACAATCATTTCCCCGGCAAACATGATGTGCTGGTGGAGATTGCCGCTCTGGAACGTGCGGAACTTGTCCCCTTTATCGACGGGCTTGCACAATCACGCGCCCCGATGAAGCTGCTCGAGAACTTCGTGAAAGCCTATGCGAAATACCTCGCAGTGCCGGAGAATGTCATTCTGGGGCTGGAAATCACCAGCGAAGCCATCCGCAAACCGGATATCGCCCGCCTCTTTCTCGACAATCGCAACGCATTGGTCACCGCGCTTACCAAGGTTCTGGAACGCGGGACACACGCGGGTGACATGAGGAGCCAGCTGGCCCCCAAAGAAACGGCGCAGATGATTGTCGAACTTATTGAAGGCAGCGCCTATCGCAGCGTGCTGGACAACCTGCCAATGCGACAGCTCCGGGGCAGTCTTCTGGCTTTCATCCTCGCGGCGGTGCGCCCGGACTGAGGCTAAAGCGGAGTATCCCGGACCAGCCTCAGGCCCAGATGTGCTGGCGGCGATCCTACGGCACAGCCACCCCGTGCCGGGTCGCGGACAAGGAATGGTACGGCTGCCAAATGTTCGCCTGCCACAAAATACGCCGGACAGCGGCTGGAACTGGCCCCGGAGGCACCGGCATAGCAATCCTGCGTCCACTCCCAGACGTTGCCGTCGAGATCGACAATCCCATCCGGTGATGTCGTATAACTGCCTTGCGGACGCAGCGCCCGGCTCTTTTGTTCGCCCAAGAGATAGGTCGACGCCCAGGTGAGATCTGGATCTGTGAAGATCGGATCAGGTTCTTCCGGGAGGACGGGTGCTGCGAGATGCTCCCATTCCGCCACGCGCGGCAGGCGATATCCGCCATCGCTGCGGGCGTTGATCCAGGCCAGATACTCGCCCACGTCAAGATAGCTCAGCCCGGTTGCAGGCGTGGTCGCGGCATCCTGATTAGGGCGTGTGCGCAGGTTCAGCGCACACACGCCGTCGGCATGGCAGCGGTTCCACTCGGCTACCGTGACCTCATGTTTCATGACGTAGATAACATGCTGACCGCCATGCTCTGCCACCGCAGGCACCAGCTCTGGCTGAAGGATGTCCTTCCCCGCAGGTCCGACAGACACGCGGGGGAGGAATATGGCGACCAACAGGACCAGCGCCGCCACAAGGGCGCCCAGACCCAACAGGACAATCCGGTCAGCAGGGCGGTGCAATGTGGCAGCAATCATTGTGCTCTCCTATGGTCGTTATACGCAGTGGGTCCGTTCAGGTTTCAAAGCTGCGCGGCGCAACTACCTGTTCCATCAGCGCATTATCCCAGGCGCCATCGACGACGAAGTGGGCAGTGGCCCCCAGCAGAACCGCCTCAATCAGATTGTGGTTCACATAGGCATAAACGCCAGGCTGTTCGAAGGTGTACATCGCTGCCATGGCGCTGCCGCCACGCACGAACCAGCTCTCGATACCTGTGAGCGGCGCATCGGTGAAAGATCCGGTCTCCCAGACATAATTGCCGTGGCCGCCGATCAGGTGCGGACGGGAGTCGCGGTTGGCCTGATTGTGGATCATCAGAACCGTCTCGCCGACCTTCGCGCGCAGTGCATTGTCGCCGGTCAGGGCACCGACAGCGCCGTTGAAAACCGAATGGGTTGGCACCAGCGTCCGCATCGCGTCCATACTGTCAGCATAGTCGTCGCCTGCCAGTTCATAGGTGCGATAGTCGCCGTTTTCGTCCATCGGCAGGTAGTAATCCTGCTCACCGATATAGGCGATGCTGTCATAGCGCAGCGGATTGCCCTCACCGTCTTTGAGGCCATCGCGCGGCAGCACCATGATGGCACCATTCATCCCATGGGTAACGTGATAGGGGATCATCGCGCCGCCAGGCGCGCAGTGATAGGTGAAGCAGCCGGGTTTGGTTGCTTTCCAGCGCAGAACAGTTTCTTCGCCCGGGAAAACATGGGTGAGACCGCCGCCCCCCAGCGCCCCGGTGGAGGCGTGAAAGTCGATGTTGTGTTCCATCTGGCTGTCTGTCGGATTGCGCAGGGTGAGTTCGACATAATCGCCCTCATGCACGATGATCAGCGGGCCGGGAACAGACCCGTTGTAGGTCAGCGCCCAGATCTCGGCGCCGGTGTCCTCATCCACCACCATCAGCCGCTCTTCGGTGATCAGTTCGATCTCGACGATTTTCGGCCCTCCGGATGCTACCTGCTCATGTTTGGGAGCAAACGGCGGCGCCACCAGTTCCTGTTTGACGCGGGTGTATCCCGACAGATCCACCGGGGCTGCCTCCGCCTGTGCCTGCGCTTCGGCTTGAATGAACTGGGGCGCCGCGCCGCGCAATGGCGGCACCGCTGCCCGACGACCGGCCCCGTTGGCCGAGGAAGCCAGCCCACCGGTCATCGCCGCAGCACCGGCCAGAACGGTTCCGCGCAGCACATTGCGACGGCTTGTTTGCGCAAGCCCGGGGTTGAAACGTTTGGTCATTGTCGCTCTCCTTGTCTTAGGCGTGGTCCGCCGTGGGCGAGCCGCGTTTGCTGATGTCGCGATAAATTTAGCTGATCACCACATTCGGGACGTTGCGGCAGCGCAAAGACAGCGGCGGTTTTTTGGCTGACCAACCCGCGGTCAAAGCACCGCGCGGGTGACGCCCCCCCGGTTTTGTTTTAGGATCATGACAACGCTTGTTCGGAGATGCCGTGCGCCACCTACATGAAAGCCTGCTTCGCCCGCTGCCACCATTCTCGCAGCTGGCCGACGCGCAGATCCGCACGATCCTTGATCACGCCAGCAGTCGTGGCGTTGGGCCTGGGCAAACGGTTTTTGCCGAAGGTGATCCTGCGGAGACATTTTACCTGCTGCTAGATGGCACCATTCGGGTCGTACGGATCTCCAGCGACGGTGAACAGGTGACCTCCTTGCATATTCCGCCCGGCCAGTTGTTCGGAATTGCACGGGCACTGGGGCGCGACAGTTATCCAGCCACCGCCGTTGCCGCGAGCGAGGCGCTGATCCTCTCCTGGCCAACCGCGCTGTGGGACAGTTTCATCGCCGACTACCCAGGCTTTGCCACAGAGACCTATAAAACGGTCGGCGCCCGTATTGGCGAGATGAACACCCGCATCATGGAGATGTCGACACAACATGTCGAACAACGGGTTGCCCGGGCTTTGCTGCGATTGATCAATCAATCCGGGATCAAGGTCGCGCAAGGAATCGAGATCGGGTTTCCGATCACCCGTCAGGATGTTTCAGAACTCACCGGCACCACTTTGCACACGGTCAGCCGCCTGCTCAGCGCCTGGGAGAAAGACGGGATGGTCAGCAGCAAGCGCAAGAAAATCACCATCTGTGACCCTCATCGGCTGATGCTCCTCAGCGATCCATAACGGTGCCACCGGCGCGGAGCAGGCGTGGTGTGCCTCCGCTGCACCGAATCTTCTGATCGGATGGAAAACCGGGATCAGCCCCGGTTCTGGCGCGCGAGTTCAACGGCGTCTGCCAGCGCGGCGCGAAACACCTCTTCATCCAAATGATATTCCGCGCAGGCTTCGCTGACGGAATGAAACGGGCTGACCATGCAGCCAACGCACAACATGTCGTGGTCCATGAAGACCCGGACCGTCTCCGGCCAGGTCGTCATAAGGATATCCAGCGGCAGGTCGGGGTCGTCCAGTTTTGGCGGCGGCATGACGGGTCAATCCTCTCTCTGAGGTCAGGCTAGCAGTGGCAATCGCGCCAAACCTTGCGCTTGCACAACCTTTGCCTCTGCTGCCCGGGCTATCACCAAGCGATCAGCAACTGCCGGAAAGGGCCACGCCATGGCTGAATTTCTGACCAAGTCGCGGGCGCGCAATGTGTTCTACGGAGGATCGATTTTCTTCGTTGTGGTGTTCATTGGCATGACCGTGCACAGCCACCGCTATGTGGTGACAACCTCCACCGCAGGAATGCCCCTGACCGAAGCCGTCACACTGGGCAAACGGGTCTGGGAACGACACTCTTGCATCAACTGCCACACGCTACACGGCGAGGGGGCATATTTCGCGCCGGAAGTCGGCAATGTGATGACCAGATGGGGTGTTCAGGATGACCCTGAGGAAGCCTTTGAAATCTTGAACAGCTGGATGGAGAGCCAGCCCAGCGGTGTCGAAGGGCGCCGTCAGATGCCTCATTTCGAGTTGACCGAAGAGGAAACCCGCGGCCTGGCCGAATTCCTGCGATGGGCCGATCAGACCGACACTCAGGGCTGGCCGCCGAATGACGCGGGCTAAGGGAGAGACATCATGAAATATCAATCTCAAAAGGTCGCTCAGGCCTATTTCATCTGCGCGATGGCGCTATTCGCAATTCAGGTCCTCGGCGGGTTATTGGCAGGTTGGGTTTATGTCTCACCCAATTTCCTGTCTGAACTGCTGCCCTTCAATATCATTCGTATGCTGCACACCAACGCGCTGATCGTTTGGTTGTTGCTTGGCTTCTTCGGTGCGGCCTATTTCCTGATCCCGGAGGAATCCGAGCGCGAGATCTACTCGGTCAAACTGGCCTATCTGCAGCTTGCGATCCTGATGATCGGCACACTTGGGGCGGTTGGGTCCTATCTGGTCGGCATCCACGGAGGGCGCGAATTTCTGGAGCAACCACTCTGGGTGAAGTTTGGTATCCTCGTCGCTGCGCTGATCTTCCTCTTCAATGTGTCGATGACAGTGCTGGCGGGGAAGAAAACCGCGATCACCAATGTCTTGTTGATGGGGCTATGGCTGCTGTCGCTGCTGTGGATCTTTGCCTTCATCAACCCGGAAAACCTCTCTCTGGACAAGATGTACTGGTGGTTTGTTGTCCACCTCTGGGTGGAAGCAACCTGGGAACTGGTGATGGCGGCGATCCTTGCCTTCCTGCTGCTGAAGCTGACCGGGGTCGACCGTGAAGTGGTTGAAAAATGGCTGTATGTTATCGTCGCCACCGCTCTTTTCTCGGGCATTTTGGGCACCGGTCACCATTTCTACTGGATTGGTTTGCCCGGCTATTGGCAGTGGGTTGGTTCGATCTTCTCAACGTTTGAGGTGATCCCCTTCTTCCTGATGATGTCCTTTGCCTTTGTGATGGTCTGGAAGGGACGCAAGAACCACCCAAACAAGGCTGCTCTTTTGTGGTCGCTCGGGTCCAGCACCGTTGCCTTCTTCGGTGCGGGTGTCTGGGGATTTCTGCACACGCTGCATGGGGTCAATTTCTACAGCCACGGCACCCAGATCACCGCTGCACATGGGCATCTGTCCTTCTACGGGGCTTATGTGGCGCTGAACCTCGCGATCTTTACCTACGCGATGCCAATGCTGCGTGGACGGGCGCCATATAATCAGGTTCTGAATATGGCCAGCTTCTGGCTGATGACCGGCGGCATGGCGTTCATGACGTTCGTGCTGACCTTTGCCGGAACCATTCAGACCCATATGCAGCGCGTCATCGGGGACTATTACATGGATGTGCAGGACAGCCTGTCGATTTTCTATCTGATGCGGTTTGGGGCCGGCGCTGCGGTTGTGATCGGGGCCTTGCTGTTCATCTACGCGCTTTTGGTGGTGCGCCGGGATGAGGTGATTGCACCCGGACCGGCGCATAAGACCGGCACGGTTGCGGGGGAGTAAGTCATGAACATGCATGCTCCCCGCCCGATCCCGCATTACCATGAAATTGCTCAGGAATGCGCATTGTTCGAAACCGCCCATGCCCAAGGCCTGCCCCTTCTGTTGAAGGGGCCGACCGGCTGCGGCAAGACACGGTTTGTCGAACATATGGCAGCCCGGCTCGATCGGCCGCTGTATACCGTTGCCTGCCATGATGATCTCTCCGCCGCTGACCTGATTGGCCGGTATTTGTTGAAAGGGGGCGATACCCATTGGGTCGATGGTCCACTGACCCGCGCCGTGCGCGAGGGGGGGATCTGCTATCTGGATGAGGTTGTCGAGGCGCGTAAGGACGTCACTGTGGTGCTTCATCCACTGACCGACAACCGCCGCACGCTGATGATTGACCGCACCGGCGAGGAACTGGTGGCGCCGCCCGGCTTCATGTTGGTTGCCTCTTACAATCCCGGCTATCAGAACGTGCTGAAGCGGCTCAAACCTTCGACACGGCAGCGGTTTCTCTCTGCCAGTTTCGATTTTCCCGACCCGCAGTCGGAATGCGCCATCGTCGCTCAGGAAAGCGGGCTGGATGTGTCGAAGGTGCAACCGCTTGTACGGTTGGCCGGTCATATCCGCGCCCTGTCGGGCATGGATCTGGAAGAGGGCGTGTCGACACGGCTGCTGATCTATACCGCCAGTCTGATCCACCGCGGCATGCCAATTGAGCCAGCGCTGGAGGCTGCGATCATCGAACCTCTCACCGATGAAGAGGACATCAAACAAGCGCTGCGCGATCTGATCGCGACGATCTACGGGTAGCGTTATGAAATTGCTCGACCTGATGGAGCCCGAGGAAACTGTTGGCAACCTCTGGCACGATATGGCCAGCAATCTCGCCGGTGAGGTCGCAGAGGATGGCGCGACGCTATCTGCTGCGGCCTGCCGGTTGCAGGACCTGAGGCCCAGCCTTGCAGTGCTGTTTCGCGCCTTGGGCGGGGCAGCGTCGGTCGATCTGGTCGAGGCACCTGCCACGGTGGCACAGCACCGGCGATCCCTGACGCACCGGGTTGCGGCAGATCGGATGCGCGAGTTTATTCCACGTTACGACGGTAGGCGATTGGCCCTGCCCCCGGTGATGGCCTGCTTTCCCCGCTATGAGCTGAACCGGGCTGCCTATTTCTGGCTGGTCGCACAGGCTGCGGTCGCTGATCCCGCAGAGCTGCAACCGCAGCCGCCCAATTCAGCCCGCGCCGCCGATCTGGCCCGGATCCGGGCCACCCTTGCCGCCAGCCACCGTGCCGCCGGGTATTGCCCTGGCCTGCGGCAAACCTACCGACAAATGGCAAGCCTGTGCCTGGAACAGCGCAAGGCGCAGCCAGCCCATGCCGCTGATCGGATGGTCGCAGAACAGGTTCTCGCGGCTTTGTCTCAAGATCCTTGGGAAGTCGCGACCGACCAACCGCTGAGCACAGATTTGCCAACGGAGACGGGGCGCTATCTGCCGTTTGCGCCGGTACCGTTCTGGGTCCGTTTTGAGGCTCCCGGCCACGCCGCAATGGCCGCAGAAGAAGCCGCCGAGCAGGCGACCGCGCTGCCGACTGCGGCAAGTAGCAGTCGCAAGCTGGGCGCGCGCATCGATCAGGATCAGGCGCGTCGTAAGGACAGTTTTATCCTGCATCGGTTTGAATCCATCCTGTCCTGGGTGGAGTCGATGAATATCAACCGCAGTGTTGATGATGATGACCCTGACAATGCCCAAAAGGCCGCAGAGGATCAGGATCTTATCCCGCTTACCAAGCATGACCGTCGGCTGGCGTCCCGGTTGCGGCTGCATCTGGATCTATCGCCCGCAGATGCCGAACACGAACGGCTGAGTGCGGAATACACCTACCCCGAGTGGAACCATCTCAGCCAATGTGAGATGACGGATCACTGCCGCGTGCTTGAGGCGGATGCACAGCCTGACGCGCAGCATCCCTTTCGACCCGACCCCCGCCAGATCCGGATGGTGCGTCGCCAGTTCGAAGCGTTGCGTCCGCGCCGCATCCTGCAGCCACGGCAAGTCGACGGCGCCGAGCTGGATCTGGATGCAGTTATCTCCAACCAAGCCGATCTGGCGGCAACCGGGCGTGGCAGCGATCGGCTTTGGCAGAGCGCACGCCAACAGCAGCGCGACCTCTCGGTTGCCTTTCTGATCGACACCTCGCGGTCCACTGAAGCCGCGATTGCTGACAGCAGTGTGATCGACATTGCCCGCAACGCTATGGCGGCGCTGGCTCTCGGGATTGACGTTGCAGGCGACAGATTGGCGATCTGGGGCTTCTCATCCCTGCGCCGCGACCGGGTGTTCCTAACCCGCTGCAAGGGGTTTGACATGCCGATGTCCGATGCTGTCACCGCCAATATCGGCGCGCTGCAACCGGGCCACTACACCCGTCTTGGGGCCGCGATCCGCCACGTCAGCGCCCAGCTGGCGGCAGAGCCATCCAGCCGTAAACTGCTGATTGTCCTAACAGATGGCAAGCCTAATGATCTCGACCACTACGAAGGCCAGCACGGTATTGAAGACAGCCGCATGGCCGTACGTAGCGCCCGCCGCGCGGGCCAAAGCCTGCATGGCATCATCATCGACGAAGACGGTCAGGACTGGTTCGCCCGGATTTTCGGCCGCGGCGGGTTTTCGCTCCTGCCGAACCCTGCCCGACTGTCACGGGCCTTGCCCGACATCTACCGTAGTCTGACACAGGAGAGCTGACATGCGTTATATCTTATCCGGAATAGTCTGCGCCGCGATCACCGCCCTGCCCGCGCTGGCCACGGGTTTCGACCGCCCGGCCCCGCAGGCGCAGTCCGCAACCGCTGAGTTCTGGTTTGCGCTGGCCTGTATTGCGCTGGTGCT
Organism: Phaeobacter piscinae; assembly: GCF_002407245.1. Lineage (NCBI taxonomy): Bacteria > Pseudomonadati > Pseudomonadota > Alphaproteobacteria > Rhodobacterales > Roseobacteraceae > Phaeobacter > Phaeobacter piscinae. The sequence goes on from NZ_CP010682.1 coordinate 182,169, forward strand.
GGCCCTTGCAGCGGTGCATGTATTGGTGGCAAGGCGATGACATCGCAGGCGGGCTGGTCGCGCAGGCGTATCGCAATCGCACTTTATCCTTTTGGTGTAGGCGCGATGGCGGTCAATGTCTTCTTTGCCTCCCTGATCACCAGCTGGCTTGGGTTGCCGGTGTTGGGAACCGGCGCCTCCATCGCGATCGGCGCGCTGATTGCGGTGCCTGCCACTTACGCCTTCGCCGGACATATCCGGCGCCTGATGGACTCAGCGCAGCCCTAAGTATTTTAAGAAACGGATCTGACCTATGACAGTGACAACAGACGCAGGTCGCATGGATATAAACGCGCCAACTTGGCCCCCCGCCATTCTCTCCTACGGCTTCCGGCCATTTTTCTTCCTCGCAGCGCTTTGGGCCGGGCTGGCGATGATCGCCTGGATCGGACTGCTGAGCGGCGCGCTGACGCTCCCGATCATGCTTGATCCGGTCTCCTGGCATGCCAAGGCATTCCTGTTTGGATACCTCAGTGCGGTGCTGGCTGGCTTCCTACTCACGGCGGTTCCAAATTGGACCGGGCGGGCGCCGCTCAAAGGCTGGCCGTTGCTGGGTTTGGTGCTGCTCTGGCTCGCAGGGCGCGTCACCACCCTATTTGCCTCAGATCTGTCTGCTGTCGTTGTGGCCTTTGTCGATCTGAGTTTTCCACTGATCCTCGGATCGGTGATCCTGCGCGAGATCATCGCGGGGCGCAACTGGCGCAACCTTGTTGTTCTGCTGTTGCTGGGGCTGCACACATTGGCGCTGCTGCTGGTACATCTGGAAACAGCAGGAGGCGGATACCCGGCGCAAGGCCTTGGCATGCGTTTAGGATTGGCAACGGTGATTGGCATGATCTGCCTCATCGGTGGTCGCATCATCCCCAGTTTCACGGGCAATTGGCTCATCAAAACGGGCGTTGATGCCCGTCCCGCCAGCCCGATGCAACGGTTAGACAAAGCTGTCTTGGCTATCAGCCTGCCCGCCCTTGGTATCTGGGTGGCGATGCCTGATCATCTTGCGGCGGCGGTCGCATTGACGATCTTCGCAATAGGGCACCTGCTGCGCATGGGGCGCTGGCAGGGACACCGCACGGCGTTAGAACCATTGCTCGCGGTGCTGCATCTGGCCTATGCGATGATCCCTGTCGGCGCGGGTCTCATAGCTATGGCGCAAATACCGCAGGTGCCACTGGACGCAGCCGCAGCACAACACCTCTGGATGGCAGGCGCCATTGGCATGATGACCCTTGCGGTAATGATACGTGCCACGCTGGGCCATACCGGGCGACCGCTGGTGGCTTGCCCTGGCACAAAACTGATCTTGCTGGCGCTCTTGGTGGCAAGCATCGCTCGAGTTGTCGCCGGGATCGGCGTAGGCAGCGCCGATTGGCTCTATCACCTCTCGGCTACGGCCTGGTGCGCCGCATTTTTTGGATATGCGCTGGTCTATGGGGCTGCTCTTTTTTCAGCCAGACGGGCCGCCGGGCAGGCATAGCGCGTTGTCAGACCCCGGGCGCGCCATCGCACAGCGCATGGCCCTTTCGGGTTTCAAAGCCCTGTTTCCACCGCAGAACCACTCGCAATTAAACCTCAGTCACACTACGACACTCTTTATGCGATTCGCGGTTCATATTTTTCCACGACTGGCCATGATTCTGGCGCTCGTGTTGGCCTTGGCCAGCACTGGTTTTGCGCATACGATTGAGCGCGCCGAAGACTCCCCCGACTACGCAGCCTTTGTCGCGGCAGGCGGTGCACTCAGTGATCTATGTGGCGACAGTCAGGATCCGGGGCACGGCACTCTCGCACAATGTGAAGCCTGCCGACTGGTTGCAGCCGCGCTGATACCCGGCCATCCGGCAACACCCGGCGTCGCATGGGTGCAACGACCAACGGCCTCCGCGCCATTGGCAAGGCGACCGGACAGCTCGCTTTGGCGTGATCCGGCCCATGGCAGCCGCGCTCCTCCCGCGCATTTGACAACTCTTCTCTGACGTCAATTGCAACTCAGGTGCTGTGCTAACAACAGCATCCAAAGGCCTGGAGCCAACCCATGAATATGCCCAATTCTACCGCGCAGCCGCAGGGCAGCGCGCAAAAACTCTATTTTGCCGCCTGGCGGTGGCACTTCTACACTGGACTGTTTGTCATTCCGTTTCTCGCTGCACTTGCGGTTACCGGCCTCGCCATGCTTTGGATCGCTTGGATCGATGGCCGCGATGGTGAGCGTACGCCGGTGGTTGCGCAAGAACAGGTTCAGCCGCTCTCAGTGCAGGCCGAAGCCGCGCAAGCACGCCTGCCAAACGGCGAGCTAAGGCAATATGTGGCCCCCCGCGCCGCCGATCGCGCAGCGCTTTTCCGTGTCGATCACGAGGGTGATGCCATCATGATCGCGGTTGATCCCTATACTGCGGAGGTTATCGAGACCTTCCCGCGCCGCAGCGGATGGTATGATTTTGCGGATAATCTGCACAGTGATCTGATGCTTGGCGTCAGTGGTGACCGCATTCTGGAAACCGCGGCCTCATTGGCGTTGGTGCTGATTGCAACCGGCCTTTACATGTGGTGGCCCCGGACGATTGGGTGGCGTCGCGCCTTGCTGCCCAGCCTGGGACGTGGTCGCAGCCTGTGGAAATCACTGCATGGTGTGGTTGGCATCTGGATCTCACTGTTTCTTGTGCTGTTTCTCATTTCCGGCCTAGCCTGGGCTGGCGTTTGGGGGGGCAAAATGGTGCAGGCCTGGAGCCAGTTCCCGGCCGAAAAATGGGACAATGTCCCGCTGTCCGACGATATTCATGCCAGTATGGATCACGCCCGTCGCGAGGTTCCATGGGCGCTGGAACAAACGCCGATGCCCGCGTCGGGCAGCGATGTGGGGCTGGTTGGTGTGACTACTGCTCTCATCAACCTCGACAGCATTGATGCCTTCGCCCGCCGCATCGGGTTTGAGGAGCGATATCAGCTGAGCATTCCGCGCGGCGACACCGGTGTCTGGACCCTCAGCCGGGATTCAATGAGCACAGACAGCACCAACCCCACCTCCGACCGGACCGTTCATATCGACCGCTACACAGGCAAGATACTGGCCGATGTCCGGTTTGCCGATTACTCTTGGGCGGGCAAGGCGATGGCGATTGGCATCGCCCTCCACATGGGGACGTTGGGTCTATGGAGCGTTCTTGCAAACACGCTGGTTTGCCTGTCCGTCCTGTTTCTGTGTCTCAGCGCAATTGTGCTCTGGTGGAAACGCCGCCCGACCAAGGCTGGCCGTCTTTCGGCACCGCCAATGCCAAAGGAGCTGCCCCTCTGGCAGGGCGCAGTCTTGGTTGGCCTGGCCGTGTCCATGGCGTTTCCGATGGCTGGGCTGGCGTTCCTGACGCTGCTTGTTGTTGACTGGATGATCCTGTCCCGCCTCCCGGCTCTGCGCCACAGGCTGACCTAATGTCTCCCTCCCATGTGCGCTGTCGAATTCCGGCGGGCATGGGAGGAAAATATAGCTATGAACCAAATGGTGATTTGAATTTTGCAAACATTTTGTCCAAGCAACCCCAAAGCATCGGCCTTCCCCTTACGGTGATGATTGTGTTGCTCACCCGGTCGTGCCTTGTCTTCTGACGGGTTACGGATCACTCAAAAATTCACTCTGCACAGGCGGCTACGGCGAACCCTCTTTGCAGAATATGCAGAAGAAATCGGCTTGGAAAACCGACTTCGCTGCGTTGAAATATTTAGCGGTCAGATCTAGGAGTCAGAAGGGCATATCCATTCTTTTGTATCCGCAAACAGCTCGACAGTTCCTGCCTGAGAATTGAGGTCGATGGTCGAAGGTGACGACCAACAGCGACATCAGATGAAACGGTACACCGTAGTTCTCGGGCCTCAAATTCGTCTCGGTGAAATCAGAACGTAAGTAGATCAATGGTGTCAGCTACATTTGCGTAACAATGGCAGTCTGTCTCTCAGTGACGCCAGATCCGCGTTCTCTTAGGGTGATGGGTAAGTCAGTGAGCCGTTATAACAAGCGCGATCTAACTTTTTATTCCCCTCGGCCTCCGCGTGGCCCCCGAAAGGCCGCAGCCAATACTGGACCCATGGTGCCAAATAATTCTTTCACAACTGTAAGAAACTTCTGCACCTGCATATCGTCAAGGGATCAACGTGGGGAAAGGACAATATCAGTACATGTCACCTGAACGCTCTTCCATCCATAAGCGCAGAACTGACTTGGTGGCGCGCCTGGGTAAGCCGCTGCGGGAAGAGACAGCAATCAATGACTACATCGATGGGGACTACAAGACGCATCCCAGGTGCGTGGCACCGGGAAAGGAAAGGTAGTGCCAGCAATTAGAAAGTCACAGAGTCGAGCACATCGCGCGGAGCTGGGGCGGGACAGGTTCAATCTCTGCCAAGAAGTCAGCAGCGCAAACAAGCGTTAGCCAACTAGCGTAAGTGTTAACTGCCAGTCGGCGTACTGGTTCTCGCTGACGGTCCGCCCGCCATTCGAAGAACGTGGTGCGTCGACCAATTCACGCAGGCTAGCCAAGAGTTAACGTCTTACTGTCGAAGAGGTAATTCGGCATATCAAAGACGACAGGTGTAGCGACGATCAAACATTGAAGACCTAAGCCAGGCCTGCACCGCCGAGACGACGGTGCAGAATTTTTTAGTGCTGAGCTGCGCTAGCAGGGTCGCGCAGCCGGTCGCGCAGCTTGTGCAATGTCACAACCGCACTGCTATCTTCGAGGTTGATACCACCAGTATCCGCCGCAAGTTTTCTGAGTTCCTCGTAGAACTTCACCATTGCGGCCAGTGTCTGCACAATCAAGTCGAAATCCTGCAGAGACTGCCGTTCTTCGCGGGTCGGAGGCGTTCCGCGTTCAAAGATGGTCAACACAGTATCCTCAAGCAACTGCACCTGCTCTTGCAGCCGCTTCATCTCAGCGCGCGACACATCGCAAAGGTCACTGATTGTGTGGCCTCTCGGCGGTGGTGTCGACTGCATGTTCATAGACGACCAACCACTTGCTCAATCGCCTGCTTCATCGTGGCAACGGTGAAGGGTTTGCGGATAATGTTGTTCATCGCGAGACGGCGACCAACCTCGACGATTTCGGGAGTTGGCTTACCTGTCACCAGGATGAAACCCACCCGTTGTGTCACCCGATGTTCTCGCAGTGCCTTCAGCAGACCAAGCCCATCCATGCCCGGCATGTTGTAGTCTGATAGCACTAGGTGCACCGGATTGGCGACGAGCTTCTGAAACGCGGATTGTCCGTTATTTTCAACCATATAATTACTGACACCTAGCTCATCCAGGCATTGGGTCAAGATACCTCGGCTGGTCGACATATCATCGACAACCATCACGCGCAGGGAGTCTTTCAAGCTCATTTTTTGTTCCTCGTTTTCTTATTGTGCCGGACTGCTCAGGTGTTCCGACCGGCAGGAGAGTTTAAGTAAGTGGTGATTCCAACGGTCTGCAGCGCAGATGCCGCAGGCCCGGACATGCGTTCTGAATGGCCGATAAACAGATAGCCGCCAGGGTTCAGGCTGCGTTGAAAGGCATGCCAGACCTTCTGTTGCGTCGGCGTGTCGAAATAGATCGCCACATTCCGGCAGAAAATCGCATCGAACTTGCCTTTGAAGGGGAAAGGCTCAATCAGGTTGAGCACCCCAAATGTCAGCAGTCCGCGTAGATCATCACGGATCGCCCCATCCTGTCCTTCGATCTTGTAGTATCCGCTGTATTTTTGCGGGATTTGCGACAGCTCGTCAGCGGAATACCTGGCTGCGGATGCCTTGCGTACAACCACAGGATCAATATCCGTGCCAAGGATTTTCACATCCAGCCTTTCCACGTCAGGACAGAGCTCTTTCAACACCATGGCTATGGTGTAGGGCTCCTGCCCATTGGAACATCCTGCAGACCAGATGCGCACACGATCCCCGCGACGTGCTTTCTCCAGCAACGGCGGCAGGACATCATCACGCAACGTATCGAAGTGATGCGGTTCGCGAAAGAACTGCGTCACGTTTGTGGTCAGCAGAGACAGCAACTCGCTGCGTTCTGCATCCGCGTTGGGACCATTCAATTCCTGAAGGTAGGATTTGAAATCAGTGTAATTCAGCTTGCGCAACCGCCGCGCCAAGCGTGAGGAAACCAGAGGTTTCTTGCTGCTCGACATAGCCAGCCCAAAGTGCTTGTGCGCAAAATCGGCGATGGATTCAAAATCCTGATCAGACAGGGTGAAACCATCCGCACGAGTATCAATGGGGTTAGCAAAAGTCACGAGATCACCTGTTCCGGCGCAGTGATGACAGCATCCAGGTTGATGATCCGCACCATCGTCTCATCGTGCGAAATAATACCCTGAATGTAATCCATCGTATTACGGCTATCGACCGGCGGCGTGTCTTGAATATCATCTGGATTGATCGAGATAATCTCAGAAACAGACTCAGCCAGCAGGCCAACTGGCTTGCCATGTACCGAGACGACAATCACGACATTTCGCTCACTCGCTTCGGTCTGCTGGAGCCCGAAGCGCGCTGAAAGGTCATAGATCGGGATCACGGCGCCCCGCAGGTTCATCACGCCTAGGACGTCCGCCGGAGCATGAGGTAGGATCGTAACCGGGGACCAGCGCCGGATTTCCCGGATCTGGGTGATTTTCAGACAGAACGCCTGGCCAGCAACGGTGAAACTGACAAATTCGCTGTGCTCGGCGTGTTTGATTTCCGAGTCGTCATACTTGGCTTCAGCTTGCGATTGCATTGCTTATTCTCCGCTCTGTGTCGAAAGCGGCTGCAGAAGGCGAAGCCGCAAGAATACTTTCTGGATCAAGGATCATGGCAATCTTGCCGTCACCAAGAATGGTTGCTGCCGCAACGCCGGGGATATTTCCGCACACTCCGTCTAGGCTCTTGATGACGACCTGACGCTGGTCATGGATGTCATCCACGGCCAAGGCACTCCGCTGACCGGTCTCTGTCTCGACCAGAAGATAAACCCCGGGAGGCTGATCCTGATCACCCTTGGACAGTCCCAATGCGCCACCAACATCGCAAACAGGTACGAAGTTTCCTCTGATTGACAGCAATGTGCCATCCGCGCCTAGGTTGTTGACCATGTCGTCGCTGCCCCGCATCGTCTCGACGATCGAGGTAATCGGAACCACCATGGTTTGATCTGCGACGGAAACGACCATCCCATCCATGACGGCGAGTGTCAGCGGCAGGATAATGGTGAAAACCGAGCCCTTTCCCGGCGTGGAGGAGATATTGATCCGCCCGCCCAAGGCTGTGACTGCGTTTTTAACCACATCCATTCCGACACCGCGTCCGGAAAGATTTGAGATCTCCTTTGCAGTGGAAAAACCCGGCAGGAACAGCAAGTTGTCGATCTCGCTATCAGTTAGATCCGCGTTCTCCGGAATGAGCCCTTTATCGATAGCGATCTGCTTCACGCGCGGCCGATTGACACCGGCACCGTCGTCTTTGATCTCAATGCAGACGCTGCCGGAGCGATGAGATGCCGATAGCCGGATTTCACCGCTCTTGGTTTTGCCGCCCGCTTCGCGATCTTCGGGCTTTTCGATTCCATGGTCGACTGCGTTGCGCAGGATATGGGTCAACGGATCGGACAGTCGCTCAATGACGGTCTTATCGACTTCGGTGCCCTCACCCTCGGTGATCAGCTTGGCAGTTTTTCCAGTCGCCGCGGAAGCTTCCCGCACGATCCGCGCCATCCGCTGAAACAGCGGTTTAACAGGTTGTGCGCGAATGGACATGACACCTTCCTGGATATCACGGGCCAGATTTTTGAAGCCCTCCAGCTCGGTTTCCACGTCCCGTAGATCTGCGACGTCAAGGTTGGCAATCTGTTGTGCCAACATTGAATGGTTGATGATCAACTCGCCAACAGCATTGATCAACCGATCGACCCGTTCCAGGTCGACCCGCAGCGTCGGGTTTGGCCCACGCTGATCGGATTTCGCGGCCTCAGCTTTTGGTGCCGCCGCCTTGGCGGCCACCGGGGCTGCCACAGCCTCCGGTTCTGGGGCTGAGACCGGCGGTTCAAAAGGGGCAGCCACCTGATCACCACCTTCCTCCGGGGCTGTACCAAATGCAGCCTCCAGCGCAGCCAGGGCATTAGCGTCGTCCTCTTCATCCATATCGGATTCGATTGACAGCTCACACAGCCCTTCTACAAACTCAAAAACTGACTCGATTGCCGACTTTGACTCTGTCGTCGTGAGCGTCAGCGCCCAGATCAAGTAGCTTTCATCGGTATCCAGTGCATCGAAACCGGGCAGCTCACTCTCGTCCAACGTGACCTCAAGCGTGCCGAGGTCGGCCAAGGTCTGGAACAAGAAGTAGGGTTCGTTGCCCGTACCGTACATATCTTTGAGAGGGTGAAAGCGGATGTTGTAGATCCGCTCTTTTTCCACTTCGATCGGCGCCATTTCAAAAGCGCCGCCCAAACCCATCGGCTGAAACACCACCTCTTCTTCGTCCTCGTCAATATACTCCTCAAGAGCTGACACGAGCACGTCGTTATGCGCCTCATCTACACTGCCACCATCACGGGAGGTCGCCACAAGATCGGACAGGTGATCGCTACAGCGCAGCAACAACTGAATTAGCTTAGTATCGAGTCCAAGCCGGTTTGCGCGCACTTCGTCGAAGACGGTTTCAAATTTATGGGCAAACGCGACCAGCTCATCCAAACCGAATGCACCCGCGCCCCCTTTGATCGAGTGAACCGCCCGGAAGACAGCATTGACCACCTCAGGGTCATGATCGCCTCCTTCGATAGCGGTCAAACCCTCATCCATTGCTTCAAGGAGCTCTTCGCACTCCTCGAAGAATGTGTCCTGTATCGACCCCGCCATCTCAGGCCGCAGCCCCAGTAACGCGCTTCAGCGCGAAAATCAGAGACGCATCGTCAAAGGGCTTGGTGATCCAGCCAGTCGCACCAGCGCCACGGGCGCGGGCTTTCAACTCGGGTGCGCTCTCGGTGGTCAGAACCAAAATCGGCACCTTCGAATTGATGCCATCACCGCGCAGCTCTTCAATGACGCCAAAGCCGTCCAGGTTTGGCATGTTGATGTCAGTGATCACCACATCCGGCGCCACATCGGCATACATGTCTACGCCTTCACGGCCATCTACGGCGCAATGATATTCGAAGCCGGCTTCTTCGAGCGCGGCGGCCAGGAGATTCCGGATAGTGCGGGAATCGTCAATTGCCAGAACTTTCGTCTTCATGCTGTTTCCTCGTCTTCAAATCGGTTGGGCTCGAGCCCCAAAAGAGTGAGCGATTTCCGGCACCCTTCGGTGACCTTGGCCACTGAAAAGCCCAGCCCCTCTGACCGCCATTGTTGTTCTGCACTCAGCAGAAGCTGCAGGCAGCGCGACGGCATAACCGCCACATTGCTGCAATCAATCTCCACTGTTTGAGTGCGCGCCCCGCGCAAGAATGCGATCAACGGATCCAGATCCGAGAAGGCATTGGGCAGGTCCAAAGTGTGTGTTTGCGTTTCCGTCGTCATGGTCAGCGATTCGCACCCCCGTATTCGGCGACAGGTTTCAAGTCGATAGGGTAGGAGTAGACCGCGGGCCTTAATATTTGATTGCCGAAACCCACGCTGACCGCCCGCAATCAGCGTGGAATTGGCCGTAAAAACCAGCCGGAATTTCGCTAAATTTTAGCCGTTCGCCAACAGCCGTCACAATTGAAGGCGCATGGATCTCCCGGATGAGCAACCCGCACCAGGAGGTATATATATACGGACTCACTCACCTCCTGAGTTGATGATCTTTACCGAGAAATTACCGTGAAAAACCAACCTCGCGTAAGGTCGAAATTAACTCCTAGCAGGCATCAAAGGATACAAGGAGAGGGCCTCCACCCGCTTCCTGTGCCTGTGAATGGAGTATCCGATGAAAATAATTCCCAACCTGCGCTTGGCATATAAGCTGCCCCTGTTCATCATAGGGTTCAGTGCGCTGGTCACCGCAATGTTTGTGACAATCAGCTCGCTTGCTTTTCAGCGAAATGCGATCGCCCATGCTGAGGAACAATTTCATGCCATGACCGAGGACCGCAGCATGGCGCTGAAGGCGTTGGTAGAGGGAATTCGCGCTGACGCCTCAACCTTGGCCGCAATCCCCTCAACGGCGACGGCGCTGGAATGGTTCACCATGACATGGGAGGGGATCGAGGGCGATCCGGCAAAAACACTTCGCAATGCGTATATCGATGCAAACCCCAATGCAGCAGGCGAAAAACATCTGTTGAACCGCGGCATCGGTGATTCACCCTATCATATGCACCATGCCCGATTTCACCCTTCGCTGACGGCAGTTCTTGAGAATAAAGGATACTATGACGTTTTCCTGATCAATACCGCTGGGGATGTCGTTTATTCCGTCACCAAAGAGGCGGACTACGCCTCAAATCTTGTCGATGGTTTGTTTGCAAGTTCAGGGCTCGGAAAGGCTTTTAGGACAGCCATCGACATGTCAGCAGGTGACGTCGTATTCGCGGACCTTGAAGCATACGCTCCGAGCAACGGCGCCGCCGCTGCCTTTGTGGCAAGTCCGGTTTTTGACGCCGCTGGTGATTTGCAAGGGGTTATCGCCCTTCAGGTACCGGTCAATATGCTGACCAAAATCGTCAATCCGATCACCGACATGAATGAGACGCTAGATGTGTTTATCGTCGGCCAAGATCTGAAAGTACGCACCAACTCGCGGAATGATGACGTGCACCAGGTCTTGGAACAATTGCCAGAGACAGAACAGATTTCGGCCGCCCTTGCCGGTGAAAGCGGCTTTTACGCAAATGCAGTGAATTCGCACGGTACCTCAGTTGTCGCATACTCCGAACCGGTCGGCATGCCGCAGGCCAATTGGGCTATTGTTGCGGAACAGGATCGCGCGGAATTATTCGCTCCTGTTGTGCGGGAACGCAATCTTATGCTGCTGATCTCCCTGATCTGTTCAGCTGTTATGTCGCTTGTTGGCTGGCTCTTCGCCCGCTCAATCACCCGGCCTATCAATCGTATATGCAACCGCATCGAGGAAGTCGCATCAGGCAATCTGGACACAAATGTTCCGGAAGCAGGGCGTAATGATGAAATCGGCGACATCGGCAGACAGCTGATCAGCCTGCAAGATGATCTCAAGCAGGCGCGCTCAGCTGAGCTTGATCGTGCAGAGCTGCAACAGCAACAAGAGGTTGTTGTCGAACAGCTGAGTTCAGGCCTGGTGCGCCTCGCAACCGGGGATTTTTCTCAGCCCATTTCCGATCCTTTCCCGTCGCACCATGAAAAACTCCGCGAGAATTTCAACCGCACAGCCGAGACATTGAGCACGACCGTGACCCAGGTGATCGACACCGCCGAGAGCATTCGCAGTGGCGCAAATGAAATTAGCCAGGCCTCCGACGATCTGTCGAACCGCACCGAAAGCCAGGCCGCCACGCTGGAGGAAACCGCGGCCGCCCTTGACGAGATGACGGCCAGCGTGAAATCCGCCGCCGAAGGCGCGCGCAGCGTCGAAGGCATCATGCAAGAGGCCAAGCAGGAAGCCGAAACCAGCGGTGAAGTGGTTCAGAGCGCAGTCTCTGCCATGACCGAGATCGAGCAATCCTCGACGCATATTTCGCAGATCATCGGGGTGATCGACGATATCGCCTTCCAGACCAACCTTCTGGCGCTCAATGCCGGGGTGGAAGCGGCGCGCGCCGGTGAGGCTGGCAAAGGCTTTGCGGTGGTTGCCAGCGAGGTGCGCGCCCTGGCGCAGCGCTCTTCGGATGCGGCGATGGAGATCAAGACGCTGATCGGTGACAGCACCAAACAGGTGGAGCGCGGCGTGGATCTGGTCGGCAAGACCGGCGATGCACTGCAAAGCATCGTCGAGCGGGTTGGCCATATCTCGAAACTGGTGTCTGGCATTGCGACCGGTGCCAGCGAGCAGTCCACCGGCCTGCATGAGATCAACACCGGCGTGACCCAGTTGGACCAGGTCACCCAGCAGAATGCCGCCATGGTTGAAGAGGCCACTGCCGCCGGGCACATGCTGAATGCGGATGCCAGCAAACTGGCTGAACTGGTCGCGCATTTCCGCGTGGCAGCGGGCGGGCGGCAGGCAGCGGCGCCGGTTCGCAAATCCGCAGCGGCGCCGGCGCCAGCTCAGATCCAGGTTGCCGCGCAAGATACTCCCCCCGCCGCCCCCAGTGCCGCCCCCAGTGCCCATGGCGATGATTGGGACATCGAAGCGGTCACACCCAAGCCGGCACCGGCCGCTGCCAGCAGCAGTGGCAATGCCGCCAAGGACATCTGGCAGGATTTCTGATCCCGCCAAACGCCCCCAGCCCCATTCCAGGGTTGGGGGTCGTACATCTGAAACACTTCGGCCTTTGTCCGAACGCAACAAGCGGAATGAGCATTGTCACAGAGCCTATTGATCATCACCACGGACCGGCGTTTTGCGCAGAACCTACAACAACATATGGAGGCCACTTACCCGGGCCTTCAAGTGCTTTTGGCCAACAATCTGATGATGGCCTACAATCAGGCGGAGGCGGGTCAGCCCACTTTTGCTTTCGTCGAGGATGGGTTTACCAAACTGCCCGAATTCGAAATGATGCTGGCTCTTTTCTCAGCGCTCGATATCCGCTGGGTGTCTGTGATGGACAACCATAGTTCAACACCGGCACGGAGCTCCTCGCCCTTGCTGGATGTTGGTGCCGGCATCTTCGAGCTGACGAAATCCGATAACCCTCGTGATTTTGCAAGCTACTTCGACATGATGGTCAAGGCACCACGCAGAGATCAGCGCTCCCCCTTGCAAAAGCAAACCGCAGGCGCCGCCTCAGGTCCCGGCAGCGACAAAATCATCCTAATCGGTTCCTCCACCGGCGGCGTCGAAGCTCTGAGAAATGTACTGGTTGGATTTCCGCTGAACTGTCCGCCAACCCTGATCGTTCAGCACACCGGCAAGAACTTTGGTCGCGGACTGGTCTCTCTTCTGGACCGCATCTGCCCGGCCAAGGTGCTAACTGCGGATGACAACATGACGCTGTCTCCCGGCCATGTATATGTTGCGGCCGGTCAGCCACGCCACATGGGCATGACGCCCCGAAAGCCCTATCGCACACGGTTCAAGGAAGGCCCGCCAATTTCGGGGCACATGCCATCCGTCGATGCACTGTTTATGTCCGCCGTTCCCATTGCGAAAAGCGTTGTTGCCACAATTTTAACAGGTATGGGACAAGATGGGGCGCAAGGGCTGCTGGAACTGCGCAAGGCCGGGGCAAAAACCTTTGCGCAGGACGAGAAAAGCAGCGTCGTCTACGGGATGCCACGGGTTGCCTGGGAAATGGGCGCCGCGCAGCAACAGGTCTCGCTCGCGCGAATGGCCGGAACATTGATTCAGGCTTGCAAGACCTGACAGATAACTGGGAAGGAAATCACCTTGAGCGTATTTGCTAACTCCACCACGGTGACCGTTCTACAGGGCGAGTATCGCGTATCGACATCCCCGACAGTGGTCTTCTCCACCGTCCTTGGATCCTGTATTGCCGCATGCATCTACGATGACAAAGTAGGTGTCGGCGGCATGAACCACTTTCTGCTGGCGTCCTCAACCGCCAGCGACAGTGTGAATGCGCGCTACGGCATCCATGCCATGGAACTGCTGATCAACGGGATCATGAAAAAAGGGGCGCAGCGCGAAAACCTGAAAGCCAAGGTTTTCGGTGGGGCCAAAATGTCGGCTAACCTCTCAGATATCGGCGCTTCGAACGCCGATTTTGTCCAGCGCTTCCTGCGGGACGAGGGAATCTCGGTGGTATCATCCAGCGTTGGTGGCACCTCTGCGCGGCGTGTCCGTTTTCACGCAGCTTCAGGGGCTGCGCAGCAAACGCAGGTCAAAGATGACCGACGTTTGGGCGAGCAGGAGCGTGTTGCTGCGCGGCCGGCACCCGCGGCCAAACCAGCAGCAGATGTTGGCGCGGTTACTCTGTTCTAAGCACGCTGACACCAGAATCTCTGCCTGAAACATAGGTACAGATACGAAATCAGGTTTTTTTGAGAAGGGTCCGGCGCAGACGGACCCTTCTTACGATACAGACGTCTCGGCATAGCCGCCGAGTTGCACCTTGCCGCCTCTTCACTTGACCCGTTATCATCCTGATTTCATGTGACGACAGGACGTAGCGTGCAGAGCCAACACCAAACGGATTGCCCCATAGGACCGGGACCGCGGATAAGCCGACATCTCGCATGCCTCGCTGTGGTTCTGGCCCTGTTCCTGCCGGGATCCGCACTCGCCGACCGCCTCACCGTTTTTGCTGCAGCAAGTCTCAAAAACTCGCTTGAGGAGATCGCCGACGTCTATAAAGCCGAAACCGATACCACCATTGACTTGTCTCTTGCCGGGTCTTCCCTATTGGCGCGGCAGTTGCAGTACGGCGCGCCAGCGGATGTTTTCATCTCTGCCAACGCCGCTTGGATGGATTGGGCCCAGTCGCGAAACCTGATTGCAGCCGAGACACGCATTGATCTCCTCGGCAATTCCCTCGTTCTGATCGCGCCAACCGTAGCCCCAGCAACCGTGCCCTCCCTCTCCTTGCAAAATGCCTCCGCACTGCATGCTCAGGTACAGAATCGCCCACTGGCGATGGCCCTGGTGGAGGCGGTTCCCGCTGGGATTTATGGCAAGTCTGCGCTGCAAGATATCGGCCTTTGGGATCAACTGCAGCCATATGTTGCGCAGACCGACAATGTGCGCGCTGCTCTTGCACTGGTTGCCCGCGGGGCTGCTGGTCTGGGTGTGGTCTACGGATCCGATGTGATCGGCAACCCCACTGTCACCGTTGTGGACCGGTTCCCGCCGGACAGCCACGCACCAATCATCTACCCCGCCGCCGCAACCCATGACGGGCAGGAGGCCATTGATTTCCTGAACTTCCTCAGCAGTCCGATTGCGAAAGAGATCTTTGTCGGGCAAGGTTTCACCGTGCTAGTGGAGTGACCCAACAGAATGCAGTGGCTTGGCCCCGAAGAATGGCAGGCGGTGGCCTTGTCCCTGAAGGTATCGTTCTGGGCAACCCTTCTGTCGCTGCCGCTGGCGCTGTTGGTGGCGCTGGCGCTGGCGCGCGGGCAGTTTCGGGGCAAGGCATTGCTGAACGGGGTGGTTCATCTGCCATTGATCCTGCCGCCGGTGGTTACTGGCTACATCCTGCTCATCGTCTTCAGCGGCCCCAGCCCGGTTGGGACTGCACTGAACGCAGTCGGTATCGTCTTTGCCTTTCGCTGGACCGGCGCGGCCCTCGCTGCTGCAATCATGGGGTTTCCCTTGATGGTCCGGGCCATACGTCTATCGCTGGAGGCGGTGGACCCCAGGCTGGAACAGGCCGCCGCAACGCTGGGTGCCTCGGAGATCTGGGTGTTCGTGACCATCACCCTGCCCCTGATCCTGCCCGGCGTTCTGGCTGGAGCCGTCCTTGGCTTCGCCAAGGCAATGGGTGAGTTTGGCGCAACCATCACCTTTGTTTCCAATATTCCGGGCCAGACGCGGACGCTCCCCTCAGCAATCTATGCTTTTCTTCAGGTGCCCGGTGGTGAAACCGCGGCGTTGCGGTTGGTGGTCATCTCCGTTGCCCTCGCCATGGCGGCGCTGCTGGCGTCAGAATGGCTGGCACGCCGGGTCGCAGACCGGGTTCGGGGCGCCAGATGTTAGACGTCAGGCTAACGCATCAGCTGGGGCAGTTGGCCTTGGATGTGGATTTTTCGGCCCCTGCCGGAGTGACCGTTTTGTTCGGCCGTTCCGGTGCCGGCAAAACCACTGTCGTCAATGCTGTGGCAGGTCTGCTGAAACCCGGAACCGGCAAAATCTGCCTCAGAAACCGCGTTGTTCTGGACACAGAAGCCGGGGTAGATACCCCCCCGCACCGTCGTCGCATTGGCTACATCTTTCAAGATGCCCGGCTTTTTCCCCATATGAGCGTTTCTAAAAATCTTATGTATGGCCAAAGGTTTATGCCCAGAAACCGAGAAGCAGCGACATTTGACACCGTGGTCGAGATGCTCGGATTGGGCGCCTTGCTGAACTGCCACCCAGCCACTCTTTCGGGTGGTGAAAAACAGCGTGTCGCAATTGGCCGCGCCTTGCTGTCGGCACCGGATATGATCCTGGCGGACGAACCGCTGGCCGCCCTGGACGAGGCACGGAAGGCCGAAATTCTGCCCTATCTGGAACGGCTGCGCGACGAAATCACGCTTCCTATTCTCTATGTCACCCATTCAGTTGCTGAGGTCGCCCGGCTGGCAACCACCGTGGTTGTTCTGCAAGACGGCCGCTGTATCCGCAGCGGCCCTGCTGATCTGGTGCTGGCCGATCCGACCATCATGCCAACCGGCGTGCGTGGTGCCGGTGCTATTTTGCAGGCAACAGTACAGCAGCATCACGCAGATGGGCTGAGTGAATTGAACGCCGGTGGCCTCGCCCTGTTCCTTCCCCGGGTGCCCCATCCGCCGGGCCATGCCGTGCGTGTCCGCATCTCCGCCCATGAGGTGATCCTGTCACGCCAGCGCCCCGTTGGCCTCTCTGCATTGAACATTCTGCCGGGCCGCGTCACCGCACTACGCAGTGGCGAGGGGCCGGGCATTATGATCTCTTTGCAGACCCCTGCAGGAGCTTTGCTGGCGCGTGTCACCCGGCGATCTGCCGCCGCATTGGATCTGGCCATTGGCACGGACTGCCATGCGATTGTGAAATCCGTATCGATCGCGCCAGAAGATGTGGGCGGAACCCGCACAGGCTGAGCCGCTGCACCCCGTATCGTACTAGAAACCACCATCAAACGGCTGATTTCTCTCGGCAACTGCGGCCCTCTGCGGTATGCCAAAATCAATCATCAGGCGGATCACAGCACCACAGGTCCGGATGAGAACCAGCGAACTGCGGAGGGGCATATGCGGCAACACCAGATTTTGAGGCGATGTGCTCCCTTCACAGAGGACACCTGGATATGACGCCTGACCGGAACCGCAGCCTCTGGCAGGCGACCTGCCGTGAGGGCCTCTCCGCTACGGCCCTGCAAGATGATGTTTCAGCAGATTTGGTTGTTGTCGGCGGCGGGTATACCGGTTGTTCGGCGGCTTTGCGCGCGGCGGAGCTGGGGGCTGATGTGCGCTTGCTGGAGGCGGAGACCTTTGGCGCGGGCGGATCCGGACGGAATGTCGGATTGGTCAATGCAGGGCTGTGGTTGCCGCCTGAGGAGATCAACGCCACCCTCGGAGAGGTCAACGGCGCCCGGCTGTCCACTCTCCTTGCAGCCGCGCCCGCAGCGGTCTTTGAAGTGATCAAGACCCATCAGATCGATTGCGAACCGGTGCAGACCGGAACCCTGCATTGCGCCCATGCGCATTCGGGGCTGAAAGATCTGCAAAAGCGGTACCGCCAACTGACGGCGATAGGTGCGCCGGTCACGCTCCTGTCTCGTGGCGCTGCCATCGCGCGTGTTGGCAGCGATGCCGTTCATGGCGCCCTGTTCGACCCCCGCGCCGGAACCATCCAGCCGCTGGCCTATGCCATCGGACTGGCGCGCGCCGCAGCTGCGCAAGGCGCCAAACTGCATGCAAACTCACCCGTTGTCGGGATCACACGCGAAACAGATGGCTGGCGGGTCAGCACACCCGGTGGCACAGTCCGCGCCCGTCACTTGATCATGGCCACAAACGCCTACACGCTGCCCATCACGGGATATGCCACCCCCGCCACCATCCCCGTCAGCTATTTTCAGGCCGCAACCGCGCCGCTTCCTGCCGATCTCGCGGGGCAGATCCTGCCTCAGGCAGAAGGCTGCTGGGATACAGGCCTGATCATGTCGTCCTGGCGACGCGACCGCGCCGGACGGTTGATCATCGGCGGTATGGGCGCCTTGTCCCACCCGGCGCGCAGCATTCATAGAAACTGGCTGCGGCGGAAGCTGGCAGTCATGTTCCCTGCCCTCACAGATCATCCGTTTGAAGCCGAGTGGGCCGGTAAGATCGCGATGACAACCGAACACATCCCAAAAATTATTGATTTGGGTCAGGGATTTGCCTGTTTTGGATACTCAGGGCGCGGTATCGGCCCCGGCACGGTTTTCGGCCGACGCATGGCCGAGGCCCTGATCCATGGAGACAGATCGCTCCTTCCCATTCCGGTGAGCGACGACCACAGGTTGCCCTTTGCCGGGGTGCGCGGCGCCTATTATGAGACCGGCGCCACACTGGTTCATTTCCTGTCGGAACGGGTCGGCCAGACGCCGACCACCACCGATCAGTAACAGCCCGCGATCGCCTCACCGACTGAGGTCAGAAGCTGCGGATAGAACTGTGGTCCCGGCTCCAGCTTGACGCCAAGCGGATCAACAACCGCCGTGCCTGCATCGGTTCCATCCAGTACCGTTGCAACCAGACCGGAGTTGAACTGTGGCTCGGACAGAACACAACGCACCTTCATCTCCTGAACGATTGCGCGGACCTCAGCGATGCGGGCCGGGCTGGGATCCGATGCATCACTTAGCGAAATTGCCGCTGCAGCCTCAATCCCGAACCCGGTTTCAAAATACTGATACGCATCGTGAAAAACGACAAAGGGCTTGCCTGCTACAACGTCCAGTTTGGTTGCAATCTCGGCAGCGGCTGTCGCAATCTCGGCCTGCCCCTCTGCGGCGTTGCGCATGTAGAGCGCGGCATTCTCCGGATCAGCAGCCGCCAGAGCCTCGGCTATGACCTGCAGCCAGGCGCTGCCGTTTTCCGCCATCAACCACGCGTGGGGATCAAGACTACCGGCCTCGTGGCTGTGCCCATGCTCATCTGCATGCGCTGTTTCGGCGTCGTGATCCTTATCATGTTCGCCTGCGTGATCTCCGTCGTGATCATCATCGTGATGGGCGTCGTGATGCTCCTCATCATGCCCGTCGTGATGATCATCAGCGTGATCGTCGTCATGCCCCTGCCCGAACTGAACGCTCTCCCGCACCATCAGCTGCTGTGTCGCCTCGGCGTCGAGCAGAGCAATCACCGTGGCATCAGACGCAAGCGTCGCAATAGGCCCCTCCAGCCACGGTGTCAGCATCGGCCCAACCCAGAAGACAAAATCCGCCTGATCCAGCGCCCGCGCTTCCGAAGGGCGCATCGAATGGCTGTGCGGCGACGCGCCGGGCGGAACCACCAGGTCAGGCGTGCCAACACCCTGCATCACACGCGATACGAGGCCGTGGACCGGGGTAATGTCGGCAGCGACGGCTGGCACCTCGGCAAAGGCAGCCGTCGCTGCGGTCCAAACTGTTGCGGCAGTTGCTAAAAAGCGGATTTGTCCCATGACGGCCCCATGTAATTGTATAACATTACGGCGGTTGATAAACGTCATAACATAACATATCAACCCCGAAAGAGATCGCCCAACGGAGCCTCAGATGGACCCCATCGGATTTCACGCACACGACCACAGCCACTGTATCAGCGATGGGATCGCCGTCGCTGATGCACATTGTCGTGCGAATGGCCTGCAATTTACGCCAGTGCGGCGCCGGGTGCTGGAAATCTTGCTTCAGGCCCATCGCGCTATGGGCGCTTATGATCTTCTGGACATTCTGCGCAGCGAAGGTTTGGGATCGCAGCCTCCGATTGCCTATCGGGCGCTGGATTTTCTGGTGAAGAACGGCTTCGCGCACAAGATTGAACGGCTGAACGCTTTTGTGGCCTGCAGCCACCCCGGTGACGATCACGCCCCGGTCTTTATGATCTGCCGCACCTGCAATGCGGTTGCAGAGGCACCGTCCCAAACCTCAAACGGCCGCCTTGGGGCCGCCGCCCGTGAAGCGGGGTTTCTGATTGAACGCACGGTCATGGAGGCGGAGGGTCTTTGTCCTAAATGTCAGGCGGACGACGCGTCATGAGCTTGGTCAAACTTACCGGTGTCAGCGTAAGGCACAACGCCAACCCCGTGCTGCACAATGTTAATTTTGCGATTGATCGCGGAGAAATCGTGACCATCGTCGGCCCCAATGGCTCGGGGAAATCCACCTTTCTGCGGACGATCATCGGCGCGTTGCGGCCAACGCTTGGCGCTGTGTCCCGGGCGCAGGGGCTGCGCATCGGCTATGTTCCGCAGAAGCTGCATATCGATCCAACCTTGCCTCTCAATGTGCGCCGGTTCCTGAGCCTGCCGCATTCCGTGTCGGATGCCGCTGCGCAGAAGGCGCTGGAGCAAGCTGGCGCCGGACAGTTGATGAAACGCCAGATGACCAAATTGTCAGGAGGTCAGTTCCAGCGTGTTCTGCTGGCGCGCGCGTTGCTTTGTAATCCGCAGCTGCTGATTTTGGATGAGGCCACGCAGGGGCTGGACCAGCCCGGGTCCGCCGCTTTCTATCAGCAAATCGAACAGCTGCGCCGCGATTTGGGCTGTGCCATTCTGATGGTCAGCCATGAATTGCACGTGGTTATGGCCGCCTCCGACCGTGTGATTTGCCTCAATGGTCACATCTGTTGCGAAGGCGCCCCCGAACATGTGGCCTCCGCCCCGGAGTATCGCGCCCTTTTCGGAACCGGGACGCAGGGCGCCCTGGCTCTCTATCGACACGAACACAACCACTCGCACGATCACCGCTGCGGTCACGACCACGCGCATGATGCGCAGACCGCCAATGCCGATATGACCGGACCCCACTGATGATGATTTTGGACAGCTTTCTGATCCGCGCCGCGCTTGCAGGCGTCGGCGTCGCAATTGCCGCGGCCCCCCTTGGGTGTTTTGTGGTCTGGCGCCGGATGGCCTATTTCGGCGATGCAACCGCACATGCGTCGATCCTGGGGATCGCGCTCGCCCTCAGTTTCGACACCTCGATTTTCGTCGGCGTGCTCGCGATGGCCCTGATCATGGCCACGGTTGTCTCGACACTCAGCGGCAGAGGCTACGCGGTTGACACGCTTCTGGGCGTACTGGCCCATTCGTCTCTGGCGTTCGGCCTCGTGGCGGTGTCCTTTCTGCAAGGCGTGCGGCTTGACCTGATGGCCTATCTGTTTGGTGATATCCTCGCGGTAAATGCCAACGATCTTATGGTGATCTGGGGCGGCGCCGTCTTGGTTGTGGGGCTGCTGTGGTGGCGGTGGTCAGCGCTGTTGACCGCGACGCTGAACCCTGACCTTGCGCATGCAGCGGGGATTGATCCCCGACGTGAGCAGCTGGTCCTGACCCTGGCGCTGGCGGTTGTGGTGGCCGTTGCGATCAAGGTTGTCGGCGTGTTGCTGATCGCGGCCCTGCTGATCATCCCGGCGGCAACCGCTCGGCCTTTTGCTGCAACGCCCGAACGCATGACCATCATCGCAGCCGTCACCGGTGCAGTCTCAGCACTGGGAGGTTTGCAACTGGCCTTCATGTTCGACACACCAACCGGACCAACAATTGTCTGTCTTGCGGCCGGTCTCTTCGCCCTGTCGAGCCTCAAGCAGCTGCTGAGCAAGACATGAGCCAAGGCTGACGCATCACGAAATCACATCCCTATGGCTGGCAGGATACTATAGCCACCAGAGGGACCTTAGATCGCGCGCAGAAGATTGAGAATGGCGAGCTGCCTGATCTCTCCGCCAGCTTGGGGGTGTCAGGTTCCGGTTTTCAGCAAAGGTCCGCAATCAACCCATTTGCCGACCGCCCCAAGCAGCGCCTTCTTGTTAATCGGCTTGCTCAGAAAATCATCCATGCCCGCCGCAAGACATTCCTCACGATGCGATTGCAGCGCGTTTGCCGTCAACGCAACCACGGGGCAGCGACCTAGACCGTTGTCCTTCTCCAGCTGACGTATCTCAGCTGTGGCGTCGAGCCCGTCCTTCACCGGCATCATCATATCCATCAGCACGATATCCGGATGGTGTTCCTGAAACATCGTCACCGCCTCTTCCCCGTTGGCTGCGATCAAAACTTCGATCGGAGCGGCCTTCAACATGCGCGAGACAACCAGCTGATTGGTTCTGTTGTCCTCTGCGAGCAGCAATTTCACCTCTGGAGCTGCGGGGGAGTCGACGCTCCGCGTCGGCATGGTTTGGACAGGACTTTCAGAGGACGTCTCCAGCACGCGGGCCATAACCGATCGCAGCTGCGCAGCCCGCAATGGTTTCAGGGCGACCTCACAGCGCCCCAGATGTTCGCGGGCCTCCCGGTCAATGGTATTTTCAACGGAGGATAGGATCACGATTGGCAAATCGCAGTATTCCGGGATCTCCCGTATGCGTTCCGCCAGCTCCTTGCCGTCCATACCCGGCATCTGGAAGTCTTGCAAAATAACGTCGTAGTGAGTGCCATCGTGACGTGAATCCAGCAGCAACTCCAGCGCCTGATGGGCTGAGCCGGCGGTGACGCTTTGCACGCCCCATGTTGCCAGCCGTTCAGTCAGAATAATTCGGTTGAGCTCAAGATCATCAACCACCAAGGCTCTGAGACCGTTGAAATCGCGGACATCCTGCGCCCGTTTCGGCTGGCTCGGCCGAATCCGAAGCGGCAGTTCAATGGTGAACACAGACCCCTTTCCAAGAACCGACTGAACAGAGATCCGCCCTCCCATCAACTCCAACAACCGGGTCGAGATCGCCAGGCCCAAACCGGTGCCTTCGTAGTTACGCGTGGCGGCGCCATCAGCTTGCTCAAACGCGTTGAAAATTCGATCCAGACGGTCACCCGGTATGCCAGCGCCAGTATCGGTCACCGAGATGCGCAGAGCTGTCCGATCATCGTCAGTCTCTCCGGAAACCTCGATATAAACATACCCCTTGCCGGTAAATTTGACCGCATTGCCTGCAACATTGGTCAAAATCTGGCGAATACGCCCAACATCGCCTTCGTAGCACTCTGGCAAACTGGGATCATAGCGAAGAGTCACCTCGACGTTTTTCTCGGCTGCTTTCGGTGAAAGCAGCGTCACCACATCCTCAATCGCGGTCTGCAAATTGAAGGGCGCGCGCTCCAACTCCATCTTTCCAGCTTCGATTTTGGAGAAGTTCAGGATATCGTTGATAATGGTCAGCAGCGCCGATCCCGATTTTGAGATCGTCTCGGCATACATTGTCTGATCTTCATCCAGATCGGTTTCAAGGATCAGCTCAGCCATGCCGATAACCCCGTTCATCGGCGTCCGGATCTCATGAGACATATTTGCTAGGAATTCAGACTTCGCCCGGTTCGCGATATCGGCGGCCTTGCGGGCCTCATCCAATGCGTATTCGCGTTCATCCCGCTCGAAGAATGTGTCTTCGAGCACGCCAACGGAGAAATTCAGCGCCCGAAACTCGCGCGAACCAAACCACGGCAGGCGGGCCGGCTGTCTCGAAAGGCCGGAAATTGCATCCGACATCCGCTGATGGATGATATGCAAAGGGCGCAATGCCAGGACGCTTACCAGAAGCAACACCAGCAGCGACAGCACCGCCACCGCAACCACTGTCCACATGATGGTCTGACTGACCTTGTGCTGAACCATCGCCTGGCCTTCACGTGTAGACCAATGGACAACCATGCGGCCGAAGTCGAATCCATCCAAGGTAATGGGGCGGTCATACATAACAAAGTCCCCCACCCCGACCTGATCAACCTGGCCCGCCTCGGCAATCGGAGTACCCGCACTATTCTGAATCTGGATCTTCAAGAGTTTGGGATTACGAGCAATCGCCTCGAACAATCCGGTTTCAAGAACCGGCACATCTTCAACGATGATCGACTCTAGCATCAGCCCGCTCAGCAGCGAAATCGTCAGCTCAGCCTGTTCTTTTAATTGTGCCTGGAGATTTCCGGTCTCGTAGCGGCGCGCGACATCACCGATTGCAGCCGCGACCAGCAACGCCGCCAGCGACAAAGACAACACGATCTGAAAGAGTATGCCCGTGCGTTTCATAAGGATCCCCGGTGAAGGCACTAAAATGCCTGGCTCTGCTCCATCGCATCGCGGATCAGGTCGTAATCGGAATCAGAACCCTGAAGAAAGCCGTTTTTGGACACCCGTCGAACGATCTCCTCGTTTTCCGAGGATAACATGACCTCACGCATGGCCAGCAGCACATCCTCCGGCAGATCCGATGCGGCAAGCCAGGGTTTGGTCACGTTGTCAAAACTGGTCAGCACCCGAATCGGCACACCTTTAGCGATTAGCTTTTTATAAGTACTCTCTTTCAATGCACCTGCAGTAAACTTGCCAGCTCCGACCGCTTCCCCCACCAAATCGTGACGACCAAGGTAATCGTAGGTATGCAGATCACCGCTGTCGATTCCGGCCTCCAGAAGATGGCTTTGCGCCAAGTAGCGGCCAATCGTCGACAGCTCATCACCAAAGGCAAAGCTCAGGCCCGCCAGATCCGACAATTCGTTGATAGCGCTGTCACGGTGGACAACAATCACGCCTTTGAAACGCTTACGTCCTTTTTTCGATTCCATGGCCACAATCTGAATGTCGGGGTTCTGCTTCATGACATGGACATAGGAGGCTGGGCCAAAGCGCGCGAAATCAACCTCCCCGCTGGCAAGTTGATCGATACCCTCTTGATATTCCTTGGCAACCGTCATCCGAATGATAACTTTTTCGCCTAAAGCCTCCCCCAAACGATTGGACAGAAACGTCAAAAACGGGCGGTATTTCTTCACCGTCACCGTGGGTTTATCTGCAGCATAGGTGCCAAATGTCAGCGTGATATCGGCGCGCGCCGGCATTGACGTCATCAACATCAACAGACAGACGCAAAAAATCGTATACAGGCGCAGGACGCCCCCGGTCTCACTATGATTTTTAGAAGCGGTTCGCATCATCGTCTCCAGACTGAACCCGGGTTTCGCCGGATCGGTGAATTCGCACATCTGTTTACCCTGAATAGTGAGAAAATTTGGTTAAGTGACCCTGAAATTGTATAAATAATTTTCCGGCTCACTCCGACGTGTGTCATAGATATTAACGTTTCAGTAACGATTTCAGCGCTCTTGTATAAAATTCGTCACAAATTTGAAGATCGGGCACAAGCTCGGCAGGACCTCCCGTGATACCACAATGCATTCACACCCGCTCATCCGTTTCTCGCCTGTTACTGGCGGTGCTTTTCTCGTCGGCGCTGGCGCCCGCAGCGGCTTGGGCCATTCCCTCACCGGAGCTGGTGATTGGCTCGGTCTCTTCTCTGTCGCAGGTGTTGGCGGTGGGGGTCGCAATGGTGTCCGGTCTTGGTGCGGTGGTCGCAGCCAAGCTCGGCTTGCAACCAAAGGGCAAGACCGAATCGAAGCGATACCCGGTCAAACTGATCACCGGCTTGGTGCTGGCAGCGCTGGCCCTGGCGATGCTGAACTACTGGCAGTTCACGACCCAACGCGCCGTTGAACAGGCCCGTTTGCAGGCCACCCTGGTGCGACCTGCGCAATTCGACGGCACCAAGATCAAGGATGCGACACTCAAGGAAACCAGTTTCTCGCGCCAATCAGATCACCCGTTGGCTATGTCCACCGCTGATGCCGCTACCGCGCTCGACGATGGTCAAACACTGTTCTACGACATCCGTGAAACCGGTGAGAACGCCATGGGCACCCTGCCTGGCGCAACCCATATCCGCTTCCCCGACTTCCTGCAGTCGCGCCCGGTGCAGCCAGGTCAGAAGGTCGTGTTGTTTTGTCACAATGGCAACCGCAGTTCCGAAACCTGCGCCAAACTGGCGGCGATGGGCATTGATTGCAGCTTTATCGCGGGTGGTATCGAAAAATGGATCGTCGAAGGGCGGGATTTCTCCGACAAGGATGTGAAAACCCTTTCCGATCTGCGTGCGATCCCGGACTATCCCGGCCGCGATGTGCTCCTCAGCACAGCCGATTTCACCACCTTGATGACCACCGAAGATCTGCAAATCGTCGATACCCGCTATCCCGGAGATTTTGACGCGGGCCATCTGCCAGGAGCGGTCAACATTCCGATCCGCAAGATGACCACCGCCGATCTGATGCAACGGATCAGTGAGCTGGATCCCAGCAAACCAACGCTGGCCGCCTGCTATGATCGACGCAGTTGTTTCATGAGCCAGGTTCTGGGTCTGGAATTGGCGCAAAAGGGCTTTGATTTCCGGGGACGGTACACGTTGCCATGGGAGTATTTTATCGCACCGGCGCCCAAACCGCATGTTCAGGCCTGGCTTGCCGACCAGCAGAGCGGCCTATGGGACAAGGCGATCTCCGGCCTCGCGACCGCCCTCCTCTGGGTGCATGAACGCAGTCACATTCTGCTGGGCCTACTGGCGTTGTCGCTGATCACCCGGATCATGATCCTGCCGGTCGCGCTGAAATCCGAGCGTGACCAGATCACCACTGCCGAAACCGCGGATGAGATGAAGGCGCTGAAAGAACGACTGGCCGATGATCCCGTACGCAAGGCCCGTGCAGTGCAGGCATTTTACGCCGACAAAGGCCTTACACCGATGAAAAACCTCAGCGCGTTGTTGTTCCTGCCGGTGATGATGCTGGGCGTCTCCGCCGCACAAGAGGCCAGCGCCAGCCTGCAGACGCCATTCCTGTGGATGGCAGACCTCGGCCTGCCCGATCCGCTGTTCATCATGCCGGTGCTTTTCTGCGCGCTTGCTGCGGTTTACCTGTTGTGGGCCGTCGCCAAAACCAAGCGCCAGAAACTGCTGTGGATGGTGCTGGGCATGCCTGCGCTCTTTGCCATGGTGTTCAGCCTGTCGGGTGCGGCCAATACCTATCTCTGCTTCAGCCTGACGCTGTTGCTGGTGCAGCGCGCCTATGTGACAGGCATGCACCGCCAGCTTGGCGACGCCATCGCCTTGCGCGCCCACAAACGCCGCCTCGCCAAACTGCCGCGCGGCGTGATCCCGATGGGTTACACAGAGGAGCTGGAACACGCCGGCAACAAGGCCCTGCGCCTGTCGATTCTGCGCAACGCAGGCCTGCCGGTGCCCGGCGGCGTGATCGTGCGCTCTGATGCGATCCACGACTACCGCGACATGTCCGACGCCCAGAAAGACGCCTTTGCGGCCAAGGTCTTCGGCCTAGCTGGCGGCAAACCGGTCGCTGTACGCTCCTCTGCCAGCAATGAGGACGGCGCCGATCAGAGTTTTGCCGGGGTTTTCGAATCCGTCCTCGATGTGACCGCCGACAGCATGCGCGCAGCCCTTGATGAGGTGGTGACCAGCTTCTCCTCAGACCGCGCCGCCAGCTACGCAGGAGATGGCGACAGCACCGATCAGGGTAATATCGTGGTTCAGGAAATGGTGCAGGCTGAATATGCCGGTGTCCTGTTCACACAGGATCCCATGGCGCCGGGCATGTGCATGATCGAATGGGTCGAAGGCTGCGGAGAGGATCTGGTCTCCGGCCGCGTCACCCCCACCAGCCTGCGGTTTGGCCGCTACACAGGATTGCCTGCATCCGAGGATCAGGACCAGACGCTGGACATGGCACCGCTTCTGGCGCTTGGGCAACACATCGAAGAGACCTTCGGCGCCCCGCAGGATGTCGAATGGGCCTATGCCAACGGTCAGTTTCAGATTGTGCAAAGCCGCGACATCACCACGCTATCGCTCGGCACCGAACAGGAGCAAACCCGTCTGGCCGAATGGCGTGATCTGCTGGACCACTACGCGGACGCTGATCCGGACCAGACCATTCTGGAACAGGACGAAATGTCGGAGGTTCTGCCGCGCCCGACACCCTTGTCATTCTCGCTGATGGGCAGTCTCTGGTCACCGGGGGGCAGTGTTGATCTGGCTTGCCGCGCCCTGTCGGTGCCCTACAATCTGCCCGAAGGCCGCGCCGGTCACCTGGTGAACCTCTTTGGCAAGACCTACGTCGATGTCGACCTCAAGGAGCAGATGACGCTGAAGTTGACCGCAACCAAGGCCAAGCAGCTGCGCAAACAGGCCCGTCCGATGATCGACCGCTTCCACGCGGAGGTTCTGCCCCGGCTCAGCGATCAACTGGCGTTCTGGCAGGCCGTGGACTACGCCGCCCTGCCGCTGCCCAAGCAACTGGAGGCGATTGCGACTCTGCGCGACCTCTTTGTCACGGACATCTATGTCGAAGCTGAGAAGGTGAATATTCTTGCAGGCTTCACCATGGGCGAGGCCAGCGCCGCCGCATCAGGTGACTC
Source organism: Phaeobacter piscinae (assembly GCF_002407245.1). Taxonomy (NCBI): domain Bacteria; kingdom Pseudomonadati; phylum Pseudomonadota; class Alphaproteobacteria; order Rhodobacterales; family Roseobacteraceae; genus Phaeobacter; species Phaeobacter piscinae. The sequence goes on from NZ_CP010682.1 coordinate 210,364, forward strand.
TGCGCTGCGTGCCCATCTGATGCATGCCGAACTGCCCAATGCACCGTCCAGCCTGCTGGCATCCTGCACCGGGCCGATGGCCGAAAGCCGCGCACAGGTTCTGATGGGGCATCGGTCAATCTTTGACTATGAGCTGTCGGCACCACGCTACAAGGAAGCCCCCAGCCTGCTCGCGTCGCTGCTCGACAGTTCGGTAGAGCCGATCAGTGGCACCGTCACTCCCCCGGCAAACCTGCCCGAGGATCTGCGTGACACGCTGGATCTGGCGATTGCCTATCAGGATCTGAAGGAGCAGGCCAAGCACGAGGCCCTGCGGGTTCTGGCAGAGTTGCGCCGGGCGTTGCTGGCACTTGGTAGCCGCTCCGGTCTGGGTGACTTGGTATTTTATCTGGACATGGATGAGATCATGATCGGCAACTGGGACCAGCCCACAGCGCTGAAAGATCAGGCCACAGCCCGCAAGCACCGTGAGGAGCTGCGCAAGCCATCCGCGCCGACCGCAGTCAGTCTCACGCTGCGCGACTGTGAACTGCTGTCACTTGGGGCGCAGGCGGGATCCGGTGATGGCAGCCTCGGAGGCACCTGTGTCGCGGGCAGCGGCAGTGTTGAGGCCCGCGTGTTCTGGATCGAGGATGAAACCGCCATTGGCCCTGATGTCTTTGACGGTTTTCAGGATGGCGATATCCTCGCCTGCCGCATGATCAACCCCGCTTGGCTGCCCTATGTGCAGCGGTCGGGAGCCGTCCTCAGCGAGGTTGGCGGCTGGCTCAGCCATATGGCGATTGTCGCGCGTGAGAAGGACATTCTGATGCTGGTGGCCTGCAAGGGGCTCGACCAGCTGGCCCATGGTGAACGGATCACCGTGGCAGAGGATGGATCAATCACGCAAAGCAACGCGTCAGACCTGCAAGTGGTATCCGCTTAACAGATCAACGCATCTGCCCCCGCCGGACCGACCAACGGTCCCCCGGCGGGGGCAAAACATATGTTCCGCCTTGCACTCTATCACACAAATGGTCTGAACTGCCGGTATGGACCCGCACCTTGATCCCCGACAGACCCATCGCCTGCTCGATCAGCTAAGAACCCAGATCGACAGCCTGCCCCCGGCCCTCTCGGCGGCGGCGAAATACATCATCGACACGCCCGGAGACTTCGGGCTTGATCCGATCCGTGTCTCCGCGAGCAAGGCCGGCGTCAGTGCCAATTCACTTGTCCGGCTGGCCGCACATCTTGGTTTTGACAGTTTCGAAGCCCTGCGCGCTCCCTTTCGTGCCGCACTGACCACCGAACGCGAGGGCGGTCTGGGTCTTGGTTGGCTGGATCGGTTGGAACAGACCGCCGACACCGCCCGTCACGGTCGCATTGCCCGCAATGAGGTAAACATCGTGGCCAGGTCCCTGCGGCTGATGACCCCGGACCGGACCGCCGCCATTGTCACCGCACTCAGCTCGGCGCGGCGCTGCTATGTGACCGCGACCCGCGCCAGCTACGCCCTGGCCTATTATTTTCACTACGTCGGGCGCATGGCCTTGCCCAGTCTGGATCTGGTGCCCCGTCACATGGGTGCTGCGGTTGACGAACTGATGGAGATCGACGCAGAGGATTGCCTGATCGCCATGACCTTCGCCCCCTATTCCTCTGAAACGTTGCAAGCCCTGCGGCTGGCCCGCAGCAAGGGGGCGACGCTGATCCTGATCTCCGACAGCGAAGTTATCGCGCCGGGACTACAGCCGGACCACCTGTTACTGGTCGCGGATAACGCGTTGCACCCCTTTGGCGGCTACGCCGGCGCGATGGCTGTTCTGGATTGTCTGCTGACCCATCTCGTCGATGCCGGAGGCCGGGATGCACAGGACAGGATCCGCACCTATGAGGCGCTGCGCGAAGACACCGGCGCCTATTGGCGCGGGGGCAAGCTGCCGAAGGTTCCAAAATAGTCTGTATTAGAGACTATGCCGCCGTTCAGAGCCGCAGGTCTGACTGATCCGGCATCAGCACATACTTCAGATCATAGAGCAGCGCATCAGCCCGGCCCAAGGCCCGGATCTGCGCAGCGCCCATGTCGCGAAACTCCTGATGGGCCACCGCCAGGACCATGCCATCATAACTGCCCGCCTGCGGCTCAGCGACGAGATCCACGCCGTATTCAGCCCGTGCTTCATCAGGGTCCGCGTGGGGATCATAGACATCCACTGTCAGGCCAAACTCCTCAAGGCAACGCACGACGTCGATCACCCGTGTATTGCGCAAATCAGGGCAGTTTTCCTTGAAGGTCAGCCCCATCACCAGCACCCGCGCATCAGCAACCGCCATCTTGCGTTTCAGCATGGACTTGACCATCTGGCTGGCAACATAGGACCCCATTCCGTCATTCAGACGCCGCCCTGCCAACAGGATTTCGGGGTGATAGCCCAGCTTTTCTGCCTTGTGGGTCAGGTAATAGGGGTCAACGCCGATGCAGTGTCCGCCCACCAAACCCGGGCGAAAATTAAGAAAATTCCACTTCGTCCCCGCCGCGCGCAGAACCGCTTCGGTATCGATATCCATGCGATTGAAGATCTTGGCCAGCTCATTGATCAGCGCGATGTTGATATCACGTTGGCTGTTCTCGATCACTTTGGCGGCCTCGGCCACGCGAATGCTCTCAGCCTTGTGGGTGCCCGCCGTCACAATCTCACGGTATAGCGCGTCCACCCGATCCGCTGTCTCCGGGGTCGAACCGGAGGTGACTTTGACGATATCCGGCAGGCGGCGCGTCTTGTCACCGGGATTGATCCGTTCCGGGCTATAGCCCGCATAGAAATCACGGTTGAAGGTCAGTCCGGACAAGTGTTCCAGAACGGGCACGCAGTCCTCTTCGGTGGCGCCGGGGTAGACCGTCGATTCATAGATCACCAGATCGCCGGGTTTCAGCACTCGCCCAACCGTTTCAGACGCGCGCAGCAGCGGCGTCAGATCCGGCCGGCGGCTGTCGTCGATCGGGGTCGGGACGGTCACAATGAAGATCGTGCAGTCGGCGATCTCCGCAGGGTCAGCGGTCAGTGTCAGATGCTCAGCGCTGGACAAGGCCTCGGCACTGATCTCGCGGGTGCTGTCCTGACCGGCCCGCAACGCGTCAATACGCTCGGCGCTGATATCAAACCCGACCACCGGACGGGATTTGCCAAACTCAACCGCCAGCGGCAGCCCGACATAGCCAAGCCCGATCACGCAAATCCGTTCTGTCCCGCTCATGCCGCTGCCTCAATGGTCTTTGTCCGCCCGATTGCCTTTCATAAGGGGCCTCAGCGCCAAGTTTCAACCATATGCGGGCAGATCCCTCCCGAAACCGGGAGAGATCCACGTTTGGGCTGCTTCAGAAGCGCAGCGACAGGCAGGACATGCCGCCGTCAAGCTTGGCACATTCCGTGTTGCTGATCTGAACGACCTCAAACCCCTCCCGGTCCAGCATCTCTGCCGTGCGTGGGAAATCCGCCGCCATCAGCACCAGATTGTTGTAGCGGATGGCGTTGGCAGCTGCTTCTTCACCCTCAGCCACATGCAGCACCCGGTAGCCCTCAAAACAACCGGACGCATCCAGCCGTTTGGTGGACAAAATGGTCTCACCGTCCATCAACGAACAATCTGTCTTGAAGTGCAGCACCTCCTCTGGTGTGAAAACTTCGCGCAGGCTGTGGCCCCAGTCGGCGACAATCTCCGCCAGCTCCGCAACGCCCGCCGCATCAGTCCTAGCCGAGCGACCGACAAGGATTTCGCGCTCCGTGACCAGAATATCGCCGCCTTCGATAAATCCAGGGCCTTTGATCTCGCGCACCTCATCATAGCACTGGCGCAGGGTTGGCGCCATTTCGGCCACCTCTCCCAGTCGCGACGGCGCGCCGGGACGCATCAGCACCGCGCCTTTCGGCAGGCAAAGCGCTGTGTCCTCCACAAAAACCGCATCCGGGAAGGCTTCCAGCGGCGGCAGTTCGATCACCTCGGCACCCGTGCTTTTCAGGGCGGCGACATAATCGGCATGGGCGGCCAGCATCTTGTCCAGATCGGGGGTGCCGATGTCCTCCGCGCGCAGCCCATCCGTGATGCTGGAGGCCGGGCGGCGGGTGATGGCGCGGGTGAATTCATAGGTAGGGTTGGTCATATCTCAGTCCTTTGTCGCCAGTGTTGGCAGGAATTTGGGGGTGGTGATTTCGATCATTCGGGGGCCGGTTTCCATCGCCGCGCTCTTCACTGCGGCGGCAACCTCCTGCGGATCCGCCGAAACTGAACGATGCGAGATCCCGAAGGAGCGTGCCGTTGCTGCAAAATCCGGTGGTGTCGGATCGCAGCCAACCACCGGCACGCCGACATCCTGCATGGACCGGGCAATTTCCTGATAACCGTGGTTGTTCCAGACGATGAACGTGATCGGCAAAGCCTCATCAACCGCCGTCATAATCTCGGGCAGCGAAAACTGCGCGCCGCCATCGCCGGTGATACAGATGACAGGTGTCTCAGGTGCGGCAACGGCCGCACCAATGGCCGCAGGTATACCATAGCCAAGCGCGCCATAGCCGGTTGCTGCATTGAACCAGCCGCCGGGCCGGTCGTGGTCATAGTAAAGGTTCCCCGCATAGATCGGCTGGGCGGAATCGCCAACGACAATTGCCCCCGGCACCGCCGCGCGCAGCGCGTTCAGCACCGTAACCTGAGCGCGATAACTCTCGCCGATTTCGTCCCAGGCAGCCGTCCGGGTCTGTTCAGCCGATCCGATGCCCCAATCGGTTGGGCTATGCACATCCGGTTTCCACTCAGCCAGCACCGCCGACAAAACAGCCGCAACATCATCCTGGATCGCTAGCTCCGCCCTGTGGCGCGCCAGCTGATCCGCACAAAGGTCGACCCGGATCAACCCTGGCATCTGCGGCATGGTTCCGGTGGCATACATATCGTAATCTGTCGGTCCCAGCTCAGTGCCAAGTGCCAACACCATATCCGCCGCCTCGATCAATTCGCGTACCGAGCCGAGGCTCGGGCTGGCAGGCATCGACAACGGGTGGTCAAACATCACACCGCGGGCATTAACGGTCTGGACCACGGGCGCGCCCAGATATTCTGCCAGCTGACGCACTTGATCAGCACAGAACCGCGCGCCGCCCCCGGCCAGGATCACGGGACGTTCCGCTGCGGTCAGGCGCTGCATCAGCGCCGCCAGATCTGCCGGGGATACACGCCCCCTGCCCTGCTCATCAGTTGGGATAGTTTCTTGCCCAGTGTCCTCCTCGGCGGCAACCCCTGCGATATCCAGCGGGATCTGCACATGGGTGGGACCGGGCCGAGACAGCGCAGCGCCCGAAATTGGTGCAAATGCCTGATCCAAAGCGGGCGTCAGCTGCTGCGGTGCCGCAACATGCTCTGACCTCAGCGCAACCATCTTCGCAAGGGCATGCTGATCCGGCAACTCATGCAGATGGCCCATTCCTTGCCCCAGAGAGCCGCTCTCGTTCACACCCGACACCACCAGCATCGGCACCGAATCCGCCCGCGCCTGCGCCATTGGGGTCAGCGTGTTGGTCAGCCCCGGCCCCGTGATGACAAAGGCAACGCCAGGCCGACCGGACACCCGTGCATATCCATCCGCCATAAACCCGGCCCCCTGTTCATGGCGCGGCGTGATATGGCGAAGATCAGATTTCCCGAGCCCACGGTAAAGCTCGACCGTATGCACTCCCGGTATGCCAAAGACATGTTGCACACCGCGTGCGGCCAGTTCCTCAACCAGCGCCTCACCAACTGTGGGTGTAGCGGTTTTGTGATCCCCCATGGTCATGCGACCTCCGCTGATGTGCGGCTGGCATGATCCACGATACGCGTCAGCGCGCGATCAAATGCGTCATCCTCAATCGTGAGTGCCACCCGCACCCAGCCCCGCAAGCTCTCGCCGAAGGATGATCCCGGCATCACAGCAACCCCGGCGCTGTGCAACAGGTCCTGCGCATAGGCGTCACCGTCCAGACCGGTTGCTGCCACATCAATCATGGCAAACATGCCAGCCTCCGGGCTTTGCACCCGCAAAGCCGTGTCGCGGTGCAACCGCTCTGCCAGCTTTGCCGCACGCGCTGCAAATCGTCTGCGCATCCCCTCCGCCACGGGCGAACCTTCGCGCACCGCCTGCTCCGTCATATCCGCGATGAAAGGCTGATTGCCGAACAGCATCGTCTCCGACAGCGGCAGCAACCCGTCACAGAAGGCCGTGCTGGCAATACACCAGCCACTGCGGAACCCCGGCGCCGCATGTGATTTGGAGATCGACGACACCACAATCACCCGATCGGCAAAGGCCGCGCGCGCCAGCGGCGACACAAATTCCGCCGCGTCAAACACCAGCTGCTCGTAAACCTCATCTGAGATGATCCACAGGTCGTGCACCTCCGCCAGCCGTCCAATGGCGTCGAGATCCTCAACCGTCAGAATGGACCCCGTAGGATTGTGCGGTGTGGTCAGCAGAATGACGCGGCTGCGGGGTGTGATTTTCTCTGCGATATCATCGGCCTGCATCCGAAACCCATGCTCGGGCCGCAACGGAACCGGCACCATGTCGGCGCCACTTGCCCGGATCACGCCTTCATAGGTGGCGTACATGGGATCGCCCACCAGAACCTCGTCCCCGTGCTCGGCGACCCCCATCAGGACCGCATAAAGCGCGGTCTGTGTGCCCGGAAAGCACAGCACGTTGTTCGGCCCCAAAGCCCGCCCGGTGCTGGCGCTGTAGCGTGTTGCAAGGGCCTGGCGCAGGTTGGCCTCGCCGCGCCCGTCCGAATAGCCGGTGCGCCCGGCCATCATCGCGGCGCCGGCGGTCTGCATCAGCGCCCCAGGTGTGGGCACATCCGGTTCGCCAATGGTCATCTCGATGATATCCGCACCGGCGGCGATCATCTCGCGCGCGGTCAGATGCACCTCCCACTTGGCCCCGCCAAGCCCCGCCAGCCGCCTGGTCACATCGGTCATTCTCATGGCTGTTCTGCCTTATGCTGCAAGTTCAATCCCAGAATTGCGCCCACGGATTCCAATCCGATCATCGGCAATTCGCCCTCTTCAAACGCCTCCGGCAAGGCACCGCCTTCCATCCAGAGCCCGTCGATCACCGCGTTACAGGCCACCGCCAAATGATGCAGCCGCGCCGCGTCGACGGGGGTCCCCGCCTCGTCCAGCGCGGCAGCGATCAACTCGCCCAGCTTGTCGCGAAAATAGTCATAGGTGCGTTGGTGGATCTGCCGCATCTGCGGATCCTGCTGCACTTTGTTCAAAAACCCGGCCCAAAGCGCCACCGCCGTCGGCTCCACCACCGGTGGCAGCAAAGACGCCTCGACAAACCCCGCCAGACGGGCGCGGGCGGTTCCTTCCATCCCGGCAACCGGGGCAAAGGTCAGATCACTGATAAAGACCATGTGATGCTCATAGGCGGCGGTCATCAGGTCTTCCTTGGAGGAAAAATAATGCCGGATCAGCCCCTGTGTCACATCCGCCCGCTCAGCAATATCGCGCACGGTTGCGCCGCGCACACCTTTCTCGGCCACCAACTCCAAAGTTGCGAGGATCAGCGCCTCTTTCCGCTCCTGTGCGGTCGCGCGCTTAAATTTCCGGCGTTCACCTGACACGGGGCTCTCCAATGTGCTGCGCAGTCACGCTGTCAGTAATTATACACTTGCATAATTACTCCAAGTCAGCCTTACTACAAGCCGAAATATGAGGACATCAGAAAATGCCCGATCCGGCTGCCGCAGACCCTGCCCCGCTTTCGACAGCATCTGCCCCTGCACAGGCGCGTGCTGAGACGCCGGTGGAACCCCACACGCAGGCCGAGGCGATCCGTGTTAGCGATCTGCACAAATCCTTCGGGTCGCTGGAGGTGTTGAAGGGCGTATCCCTCACCGCGAAACAGGGCGATGTGGTGGCAATCATCGGCGGCAGCGGCTCCGGCAAATCGACCATGTTGCGCTGCATCAATTTTCTGGAGACACCCAACTCAGGCGAAATCGTCATCGCAGGTGAAACCGTGGCGATGCGCCCGGATGGCAGCCCCGCCGACCGCCGCCAGATCGAACGCATTCGCACCCGTCTCGCGATGGTGTTTCAACAGTTCAACCTCTGGACCCACCGTACCCTGTTGGAAAATGTCATCGAGGTGCCGGTTCATGTGCTGAAGATGCCCCGTTCCGAGGCGATCCACCGTGCCCATGAACTCCTGGCCCGCGTGGGCCTCGGCGACAAGGCCGATGCCTTTCCGGCCTTCCTCTCCGGCGGTCAGCAACAGAGGGCCGCAATTGCTCGGGCACTGGCCGTGGATCCCAATGTCATGCTGTTTGACGAACCGACATCGGCGCTTGATCCTGAACTTGTAGGGGAGGTCCTGACGGTGATCCGCGATCTGGCGGCAGAAGGGCGCACCATGCTGCTGGTCACCCATGAGATGAAATTCGCGCGCGAGGTCGCAAACCACGTCGTCTATCTCTTCGAAGGTCGGATCGAAGAGCAAGGCCCCCCGTCTGAGGTCTTTGGCAATCCAAAATCAGAGCGCCTGAAACAGTTCCTCAGTTCGGTCGCCTAACGCATAACAACACGTACAAATAACAAAACAGGGAGACAGTTATGTCCATGATATCAAATCTCAAATCCACAGTCCTCGCTGCCGCGACCGTGGCTGCAACCTGTGCCGTCGCGCAGGCAGAGCCGGTCAAGATTGGTGTGGCCGCAGAACCCTATCCGCCCTTTGCATCACTGGATTCCTCCGGTCAGTGGGTGGGCTGGGAGATCGACGTGATCAATGCAGTCTGCGCCGCGGCTGAGATGGAGTGTGTCATTACTCCTGTGGCCTGGGACGGCATCATTCCCTCCCTCACCGGCCAGCAGATCGACGCCATCATGGCCTCCATGTCGATCACCGAAGAGCGGCTGAAAACCATTGATTTCTCGGACCCCTACTACAACACCCCGGCGGTGATCGTGGCGGATAAGTCGATGGACATCGAACCGACACCGGAATCGCTGGCGGGCAAAGTTGTTGGCATCCAGGCCTCCACCATTCACCAGACCTATGCACAGGAATACTTCAAAGATTCCGAGTTGCGCGTCTATCAGACCCAGGATGAGGCCAATCAGGATCTCTTTGCCGGTCGCATCGACGCCACCCAGGCCGACAGTATCGCAATGGCGGACTTTGTCGGCTCCGATGCCGGTGGCTGCTGCGAGATCAAGGGCCCCGTCGCCAATGACGAGGCGATCCTCGGCAAAGGTGTCGGCGCCGGCGTGCGTAAGGGCGACAGCGATGTTCTGGCAGCGCTCAACAAGGGGATCGCGGCAATCCTGGCCGACGGCACCCATGCCGAGATCACCTCGAAGTATTTCACGACCAGCATCTACTCCGAGTAAGGACATAACGTGACCGGACTCCTCGACCTGTTTGGTCTGGCCGAGAGCGCGCAGCTGTTGTCGCTCTCGCCGCCGGGATGGGGGGGCAACCTGTTGCGGGGCCTCGCCAATTCGCTCCAGATCGCCCTTGGGGCTTTTGGTATGGGGCTGATCATCGGGCTTTTCGGGGCCTACGGAAAACTTTATGGCGGGCCGATCCTTCGCGATCTGCTCGCCATTTACACCACTGTGATCCGTGCCGTGCCTGAACTGGTGCTGATCCTGATCCTCTATTACGTCGGCACCAATCTGATCAACAAAGTCGCCGGCAGTTTCGGCTACGGTCGGGTGGAAATCAGCGGGATTGTGGCGGGTATCTGGGTGCTCGGCATTGTGCAGGGGGCTTATGCCACTGAGGTGCTGCGCGGTGCCATCAAGGCGGTGCCCCCCGGTCAAATTGAGGCGGCGCGGTCATACGGGATGCCACCGTTCATGACCATGCGCCGGGTGACCATCCCTGCGATGATGAGCTTTGCAACACCGGGGTTGGCCAATCTTTGGCTTATTGCCACCAAGGACACCGCCCTGCTGGCCATCGTCGGCTTTGCCGAGCTGACCCTGGAAACCCGACAGGCCGCCAGCAGTACGCGCGCCTATTTCACGTTCTTCCTCGCGGCCGGAGCGCTATACCTGATGGTAACGCTCTGTTCCGGCGTGATTTTCGGCTGGATCGAACGCTGGGCAAGGCGCGGCCAGCCCTCGCTCCGGGAGGGTCGCCAATGACCGCCTTGAAATCTCTGATGAAGCCTCATCGGCTGGTTCTGATGGCCCTCTTCGCTGCCTTGGTGGTCTGGTGTGCGATGTCGTTGCGCTGGGATTGGATTCCGGCCTATGCGCCGCTGGCACTGGAAGGGTTGTGGACCACTATCTGGATCCTTGTGGTCACCAGCATTCTTGGCTTTGCACTGGCGGTGCCTCTTGGCCTCGCCCAGGCCGTTGGACCGTGGTATCTCTCAACGCCCGCGCGCATTTTCTGCACGGTCATCCGCGGCACGCCGTTGTTGTTGCAGATCTGGCTGCTTTACTACGGGCTAGGCTCGCTGTTTCCACAATTCCCCTGGATCCGCTCCAGCGAGCTGTGGCCTTACCTGCGACAGGCCTGGCCTTATGCCGTTCTGGCGCTCACACTCTCCTACGCCGGTTACGAGGGCGAAGTAATGCGTGGCGCCTTCTCTGGTGTGGCCAAGGGGCAGCTGGAGGCAGCCAAGGCTTACGGGATGCCTCGTCTGACCATGTTCCGCCGCATCTGGCTGCCGCAGGCTGTCCGCAACGTTCTGCCTACGCTTGGCGGTGAAACCATACTGCAGCTGAAGGCAACGCCGCTGGTGGCAACCATCACCGTTCTGGACATCTACGCGGTCTCCTCTCGGGTGCGGTCGGATACATTCATTGTCTATGAGCCGCTATTGCTGCTGGCGTTGGTCTATATGGCCATCGCAGGGGTGATCACACTGGCCTTCAAACGATTTGAGGATCGGGTGCCACAGCGCCGCTGAGAACCCCCACGCCGTTAATCTCACAGCCTCCGAGCCGCCGCTTGGGGGCTGTTTTTCGTCGCGGAGCCTCGTGCCCACATTA